>DATFCH010000049.1:0-4777 GCA_035253345.1 Nitrososphaeraceae archaeon | reverse complement strand
ATAATCATTATGCTTCAATTTGCAATGAAATTTATTCTTTGTTGAAAAAAATTATTAGTAGAGAAAATGCAGATGGTCTTCTATTATCAGGAGGGTTAGATAGTAGTATAATTGCTAGCTTTCAAAAACCTAAGTACACATTTACAGTATCATTGGAAGGATATGGATCTGATCGAAGATATGCTAAAATAATTTCGGAAAAATATAGCTCAAAACATATAGAAGTAATAATATCCAAAAATAGGCTCTTAAAGATAGAAGAAAAAATAGTTAGTTTATTCAAAACTTTTGATCCTATTTTTATTCGAAATTCAAGTGTTATCTTTGCTGCAGTAGAAAAAGCAAGAGAAACTAATGTATCTACAATTCTTACAGGAGATGGAAGTGATGAATTATTTGCTGGCTATAACTATTTGAAAAGATATTATGGCAGGAAGGAGGAGTTGGAACTAACCCTCAAAAAATTATGGCAGAGTATGCACTTCCCTTCCGAAAAGATAGGAAATTTTTTCAATGTCAAAATATTCTCTCCTTATCTTGATGAAAGTTTTTTACCTTTTGCTAAATCAATTAATGTGTCTATGAAAATAGGTAATTATCAAAATAAAACCTGGGGTAAATTTATTTTAAGAAAATGCTTTGAGAATTGGGAACATTTAGAACAAATAGCTTGGCGAAATAAAGAAGCTCAAGAAGAAGGATCGGGATTTTCAAATATAAGAGGTTATTTCGATCAAATGATTTCTGATAACGAATATTCCAATCATATTTATAAAATAAGTAACAATGAAAAAGTAGTAATTCGTAATAAGGAGCATTTATTTTATTACCTTCTTTACAGAAAATATTTTTCTTTCCCCAAAGACGATTTAAATATGAAAGACAAAAGGATATGTCCACATTGTAATTGTAGTTTTAAATGGAATGGCAATTTTTGTCGAGTATGTGGAGCATTTCCTATAAATCCTATAATTCGTCATATTGAATAATTTTTTCTTTTGGCATGCCGTAAAGTATTAAAAATCTTTAACACTTATTTTTTAACTAATTTAGTTAGGAAATTATAGTGACTATTAAGATTGTAACTCGAGTTACAAAAATGTGAGTTACACTCTATTTTTTAAATGTTTTTTTGTAAATATCACTTGGTGAATATTTAACATATGTCCTTTAATAGACGATGGGTCAAACCTCCCACAAATGAAGGTGTTGCAAATAAAATTCTTGAAAATAAATTTTTAGAAAATATTAAATCCTCAGCTCCTTTGAAACCTAAAATTGAAGAAGCACAAAAAAAATTACACCTTCAGATTTCAAAATTAGATGGAATTTCAAATAAAATGCAAGAGAAGGATCATTTAATCTTTAAACGGATTGTTTATGCAATGCAAAATCACGATAGCCAATATGCAAAAGTACTATCAAATGAGTTATCACAAATTAGAAAAATGAATAAAATGGTAAATTCTGCGAAACTTGCAATGGAACAAATTCAATTAAGATTAAGCACAATAACAGAACTAGGAGATGTTGTTGTTACTCTTAGTCCTGCAATGTCTGTTATCAAAGGTATCCAAGGTGGTTTAACATCAATGATGCCTGAAGCAGATAATTCATTAGGACAAATTTCAGACCTCTTATCAACTATTATGAACGATTCTTCTCAAATACCCAATTCAGAAATCTCAGGTACGGCGATGATATCTGATGACTCTATGAAAATATTGGATGAAGCGAGTATGATTGTAGAACAAAGTATGAAGGATAAGTTTCCTGATCTTCCTTCACCTTCAGAAATTGACTCAGAAAGAACAGAAACTTCTATTTATTAGATGATATACCTTACAAACCTATTTTAATTAGTCAATTTTTTGTTCTATTTTTTTTTTTATTCTGGAGATGGTAGGATAACTATACCCTTTTTCTCTATAGGTTTTTATCATTTTTTTCCAATTGTTTAGTCTCCATTGAGCTTGTTCCTTACTTAGCATATCTGTTTCTTTTTTTATCAAACTTTTTCGACCTGGAAAGAGATATCCACCATTTTTAGCTGAAAAACGATTATAAGCAAATCTTAATCCAAATAATATCATATCCATAGGTAGAGAATTTAAATATAATAGCATTTCATCATAAAATTCTTCTGAAACCTGAATTTTTATTTGTGTTTTCTTCAACTCCTAATTCATACAAAAGTTTCTTTTTTATTCGTTTCTTATAATTTTTTTTATCGAATAATCAAAAAATAATACTAATACAAATCGGGTTTATATAAAACAGAATCAATTATTCAAATTTATTATTCGTAGAATTAGTTATTGTCGCTTGTTTTAGTGTTTTGTCCTTCAAAATTTACTTATCTTGATTATTTAGATATAAATATAGAAGTTTAAATATAGAAAATATTGTTTTTTTAGTATTTGTCCAAAAATAACCATATTTTATTATAATATTATATGTGACTATAACATATTATATAATATTGAATTTATGTCCGTATCGTTCTAGACAATTTAGAACATATACAAGTTGTGACTTTTTTAAAGAATCATTTAGTGATATTCTTAACCGAGCTTTCCCAAAAGACACAGTTGGATATCTAATTGCTTGTACAAAAATACCTTCGTTTAGTAAAGCATTTGAAAAATCAAGAGTTAGCTTTTCGTCGCCTATAATAATAGGTATTATTTGACTTGAAGAATTTCCAAGATTAAATCCTAATTGATTTAATTGAGCAGAAAACCAATTAATTTTTTTAAAAAAATTTTCTTGTATTTTTTTATTTTTTTTAAGAAAATAAATTGCACTTATAGCGGATACTGCCAAATGTTCTGGAATTGCGGAAGTATAAATAAATTGTCTTGATTTGTTAATTAAATAGTTATAAATCAAATTAGAGCTAGCAGCATAACCACCGAAGCATCCCAAACCTTTGCTTAGACTACTTATATGAATATCAATTTTCTTTTCTACCCCACAGTATTCAGGTGTTCCCCCATAATTTCCATAATTTCCATAAACAAAATCACCATGTGCATCATCAACTATCAAAAATGAATCATGTATACTTGCTAGTTCAGACAACTCTTGAAGATTTGCAATATCACCATCCATACTATAGACTCCTTCCGATACGATAATTTTTTTAGCTGAGGTATTTTTCTTAAGTAATTTTGTCAAATGGTCAATATCATTGTGTTTATAAATTTCAATTTTTTTTGATTTTGCTAAACGACATGCATCTATAATGCTCGCGTGATTTAGACTATCACTAAAAATTACATGTTTTAAAGTGGATAGTGCCGAAATTACCCCTAAATTTGCCATATATCCTGTCGGATATACCAAAGCATTTTCGGAACTGCGATGATTTGCTAGAATATTCTCTAATTTTTTTATATTAACATCATTACCAGATATTAATCTAGAGCTGCATTGTGAGACTTGGTTAAGAGTATTTTTCGTCTTTTTTAAAATAAAACTATTTTGCGAGATGCCCAAATAATCATTTGAGCATAAATTGATGACTTTTTTTTTACCTAAATAAAAAGAATTTTTAGAATTTTCTTTTTTTAATTGTGAAACTCTTAACTCTCTGTATATATTTTTTTGTTTGTAATGTTCTAGTAATTCAGCAATATGATCATACTTTGAGGCCAATTTGTTTTATCATTTCAAGATCTTTGTTATGTTTATTACCACCTGTGGTAAGATATCCACCGCTAATTATACCGTTAGCTCCAGCATGAAGGATAAATTTACCATTATCTTTTAAGTACACCTCCCTACCCCCTGCAATTTTTAAAATCGACTTTGGTATTATAAATCTCCATACTGCTATTGTTTTAATTATATCTTCATTTGTGATAGGGTTAGGATTCAAGTCTAAAGGAGTCCCGTTACGTGGTATCAATATATTTATGGGTACTTCGTCAGGTTTTAGTTCTGATAATGCAAAAGCTAATTCTAATCTTTGTAAATGACTTTCTCCCATTCCTATTATCCCACCACAACATAATTCTAAACCAGCTTCTTTTACAATTTTAGCTGTTTTGATTCTATCTTCATAGTCGTGGGTTCGGCAGATTTGAGAAAAATAACTTTTTGCTGTTTCAAGATTATGGTTATATCTTTTAACTCCGATTCTCTTGAGTTTTAGAGCACGTTCATAAGTCATAAAACCTAGAGATACATTCACTTCGATACCAACTTTAGTTTTAATCTCCGAAATTGATTCACATAGATATTCAAAATCTTTTTCTGGTGGTGATCGGTATGCGCAAACTAAACAGAAACTAGACGATCCGCCATCTTTAGCATTTTTTGCTTGTTCAACTAGTTTTTTGGTAGAAAGAAGAGAATATTTTGATATTCCAGTATCGTAAAATCCAGATTGAGCACAAAAGGAACAGTCTTCAGGACAGCTTCCCGATTTTGCATTAACTAAGGATTCGACATCGATAATTTCTCCATTGAATGTACGAGTTATATTATTTGCACACTTGGCTAGTATTACCGTATCTTTTGTTGATAATAATTTTTGAGCTTCCTGAAAAGAGATAGGGTTTCCCAAGAGAACTTTATTCATCATTTTCTCAATAAACATAGCTTCTTCAGTCCTAGATAATACATTAGTATTTCTTTGGCCGCTCTCTTTGTCCATTTCTATTATTTTTTAAATCTTATACTTAACCTTTATTTTTTTTGGGATGTTTCAAATCTCGAGATTTGAAACATCCCAAAAAAAATAAAGGTTAAGTATAAGATTTAAAAAATA
>DATFCH010000048.1:0-3020 GCA_035253345.1 Nitrososphaeraceae archaeon | reverse complement strand
TCGAATATTTTTATTCTAAAAATGAAGTTTCTCAACTCCCATTATTGATGGAGAAACTAACAAAAATATTCAAAAATTTATTGCTAATTATTCATTAAATTCATATTGTAGGTTACTTATGCTATACAAATAAAAAATTCTCTTTAGTTTGTTTATTTTTATATATATTTGATATAAACATGTATAAATTTTACTTTCTTATAATTTGAAATGCTTCTGCTGTATCAAATGGATATTCATATATGATAATAACATACCATCAACCAATAGAACATTTAGATTCGGAGTTTGGATGTAAATTTTTTATTATTTATTGTATTTTTATTAGGGCATGAAGGCAGCTGTATTTCGTGAGCACAATAAGGATCCACGAAAAGTTGTAAAAATAGAAGAAATAGAAATCCCGAAAATCAACTATAACCAAGTTCTTATAAAAGTGGAAGCCGCTTCTTATAATTATGATGATCTTTGGGGAATATGGGGAGAACCAATCAAAGTTCCTCTTCCTCACATTTCTGGAAGTGATATTTCAGGAACAGTAGTGGATGTAGGAGAAAATGTTCTAGATATTAAAATAGGAGATAAAATAGTAGGACATTCTGCTTTAACTTGTAGAATATGCAAAAAATGTACTTCTGGAAAGGAATATGATTGTCGTCATAGGCAAGTATGGGGTTTTCAAACAGGTCCTTTATGGGGAGGATTTGCTCAATATACATATTTACCAGAAGTCAATGTTACAAAAGTCCCTGACAATGTTTCCTTTGTAGATGCAGCAGCTATTTCCATGGTAGGAGTAACTTCTTGGCATATGTTAGTTACTAGAGCTAATATTCAACCAGGGCAAACTGTTTTGATTATGGGAGGTGGAAGTGGTATGGGAATAATAGGTATTCAGATTGCCAAGTTATTCAATTGTGATGTTATTGCAACTGCTGGCACACAAGAAAAAATGGATAAATGTCTCGAATTAGGGGCTGATCATGTTGTTAACCATAGAGAAAATGATTGGTATAAAAAAGTTAGAAATTTAACAAAAAGTCTAGGAGGTATAGATATTATTTTTGAACACATAGGTAAATCTGTATTTCCAAAAGAAGTTAGCCTCTTAAATATGGGTGGAACTTTAGTCTCTACAGGAGCAACAACAGGATATAATTCAGAAATAGATCTGAGATATCTTTTCTTTAGAGGTCTAAACATACTAGGATCTACGCAAGGAAGTCGTATGGAACTAGATGAAATTATTAAATGGGTAAGCAAAGGAAAAATAAAGATAATTATAGATACAGTGTATCCATTTGAAAATATGGTAAATGGTCACATCAAAATGATAGAATCGCAATTATTCGGAAAACTGATAACAACTCCACAAAAATTATAAAATTATTTAAGGAAATAATAAATTTCAAAATGATTGTTATTACCCATCATTATTTGACCAAAAAGTGTATTTTTATGATGTTCATTTTCTCATTTCTTAATTTTATCTTATGAGAAAAGCAACAGATCAGACTTTATCGTAAGATTTTAAATTCTATTAATATTGATTCTCTGTCTACATATGACTTTTCTGGTTGATCTTAACACAAATTAACAAATAATTGTTTTTCATTTACAATGGTATGTCAAACTTGAATCCTTCTGTTTGAATGCCATTTAAGTTTATTATACTGACTAACAAAAATTCACTTAAAAATTTATTTTAATAAATATGTTTATTGTGCTTAAAAATCAGATTTTTTGAATGTAGTATATAACGAATGTATGTTAATTAGTATAGTAGAAAATAAACTATTTCAATTTTGTTTTTACTTTAAATTTATAAAAGAGATAATTAAGTTTAGCTTTTTCGATCCGATAAATTTTAAAAATACTGATATAATATTTATTAAATAAATTTCCAATTACTGAAATATCATAATACCCTAATAACAAGCAAATGAAAATATATTTAGGATAGAATTAATATTATATTTCCAAAAACAAAACCTGTATCTATTATGTTAGTATGTTGGAATTATAATCCTCACCTTCTATTGACTTATTTAATTTATTTATTTTTTCCTCGATATATATTTCAAATAAATTTAAAAATGAACATTGTTGAATTTCGTTTCTGATAAAATTAGAGACAGCATCGTCATATTTTCTTACACTTACTTTAACTGGATTTTTGGAACCTGAAGAATTTTGGCTTAATCGTAAAGAATAATCGTTTAAAGGAAAATCAGGAGATATCTCTCCTTTATTATCCAATACCTCTACAAACTTATTATTTGTTTCTGATATAACAAAATATTCTTTAGAATCATTAAGATTGAATGACCCAACAGCGCCTATGATATTATTAATAATAGGTCTATTTTCAATAGTAAATGGATTGGTAAAATTTAGTTTTCCTTGATCATTTATATAAATTCCAGAAAACCAGTTCTTTCCGAGATTCTCCTCAGAAAATAAGCTTAAACCTTTTTTTATTATCTTAGTCACAAATATAGAATATTCTGTAATACTCCATTTAATAGAATTTTTAATGGCTTGTTCATCTATTGCATTGTTATTTCTTTTGTTACTCCGATTCACATTACCGCTTTTATTCAATATGTTATAATCACTAATTTATTTTATATATTAATATTCATATTTTATAAATTAAATTAAAGTTTCTATATGTCTTTTTATTTTCTATCTAAATTAAACAGTCATGTCAAAATAAGTTGATACTCATATGAGTCAAATAAAGACAACAATTCTTTGATCGAGATTTCTATATTAATATTGATATTTTAACTTTATCATTGCAAGAGATTTAATTATTATTATCAAGAGATAATACTATATAAAGTAACGATTTGGTAATATCATGTATATTATAACAGAAACTAATCTTAATATGTATCTTATTATAATTTTCTTATATCAGTAATTTAGTACACTTTCCTAAAAGTTTAAATATTTCAAATTCTACCTATTCTCTTTCTTTTTTTTAATATTCTACTGAAAATAAAAACAAAAAT
>DATFCH010000047.1:0-3289 GCA_035253345.1 Nitrososphaeraceae archaeon | reverse complement strand
TAATGATTTGAAGGAGAATGTTTCTACATTTACAGAAACAAGAGATCTTAAAAGGCTCAAAGATAATTTACTATTAGCAAAAGTAAATATTTCTTCACAAAGGATTGAAATAATTCCAGATAAAGGTCTATCCTTTAATATTGATACTCCACCATTTAAGTCATTTTTTATTAAAAGGATCTTGGAGGGAATGATTAATCAAGATCGATCAAAGAATCGTCAAAAACAACTCTCTGATCGAGATCTTCTAAATTATAATATAGATGAATTTGAAGGCAGAATTAAAAAGATTATTATAAATAATTATCGAGACAAAGAAAGATTAACAGATGTCATTAATACCTCTGCATGGGTTTTTACGAGGATGTTAGAAAAAGATAATACTCCCGGAAATAAGATCTAAGATGGATAAAATAATTATTCTGGACTTTGGATCTCAATATAGTCATCTTATATGTAGAAGAATTAGGGATGCAAATATTTTTTGTGAAATTTATCCATATAATATAACTGCAGAAAAATTAAAAAAACTTTCTCCAAAAGGTTTAATATTTTCTGGAGGTCCTGCAAGTGTATACAGTAAAAATTCTCCAAAACCTGATAAAAAAATCTTTGATTTAGGAATTCCAATTTTAGGAATATGTTATGGACACCAAATAATAGTTGATAATTTCAAAGGAAAGGTTAAACGATCAAATACTAGAGAATATGGAAAGGCAATTCTGACAATAGATGACAAATCTGATCTTTTTGACAGCTTTAACGGAAGTATAAGTTGTTGGATGAGTCATGGAGATACAGCTGAGCTTATTCCTGCAGATTTTAAAGTATTGGCTCATACAGAAAATTCTTTCTCAGCTGCAATTGGAAATAAAGAAAAAAAATTTTATGGTATTCAGTTTCACCCAGAAGTAATTCATACTGAACGAGGGTTTGATATTTTGAAGAATTTTTCCAGTCGTATTAGTAAAGCAAAATCTGAATGGAATATTATGAACTTTATAGACAGTACTATTGAAGAAATAAAGAAACAGATAGGAAGGGATAAAATTTTATGTGCTGTTAGTGGTGGAATAGATTCCACTACTGTTGCAGTTTTATTAAATCGAGCAGTCAGAGAAAATTTGTTATGTGTCTTTGTTAATCATGGTTTACTTCGTTATAGAGAGGAAACTCAGGTAATGGAACTCTTAAAAAAATTAGGGTTAAACGTACAATATGTAGATGCTTCTGAGCGATTTTTATCATCTCTAAAAGGTGTAACCGATCCAGAAGAAAAAAGAAAAATAATAGGGCGCGAGTTTATTAATGTTTTTCAGGATGAAGTGAAGGAAAAAGACCAGTTTCAGTGGCTAGCCCAAGGGACTTTATATCCCGATGTTATCGAAAGTGGTGTATCATTAGGCCCAGCATCACTAATAAAAACGCATCATAATGTTGGAGGGCTTCCCTCAGTACTTAACCTTAAAGTTTTAGAACCTTTACGATATCTCTATAAAGATGAAGTAAAAAAAGTTGCAAAGTTTTTAGATGTCCCAGCAGATCTTTTAAATAGACATCCATTTCCTGGCCCAGGTTTAGCAGTTAGAATAATAGGCGAAATAACTCCGGAGAAAACAAAAATCTCAAAACTTGCGAGTAAGATTGTAGAAGAGGAATTGGTAAATGCAAATTTATACAATTCTGTCTGGCAAGCATATGCTGCTGTTGGAGATGATAAAGCCGTAGGAGTGATAGGGGATGAACGCCTTTATGGGAATATTGTAATTATAAGAGTAGTAAACTCAATAGACGCAATGACTGCAGATTGGACAAAACTTCCTTATGATTTGATAGAAAGAATGAGCAATAGAATAACAAATGAAGTAGATGGCGTGTCATGGGTAACTTATGCAGTATCGAGCAAACCTCCGGCTACTATCGAACCTCAATAACTTTTTCATTATATCTAAGTAATTTTGATATTATCTTAATCAATAATATTACTTTTAAACTGGTAGATTTAAGTTACAAATTTTTAATGATAACTGATTTTAAGTTGTGCATTATTGTTGACATTCGTCGTCGTCATCTAATAAACTAATAGAATAATTAGTAGTAATAAAGAAGGTAAAAAGAACTTTTTTTACAAAATGAGCCAAAGGTATTTTTATTTGTTTTCAGCAGGTTTCGTCTTGTCTTCTACAATTTTATATTTGGATAATGCTTTATAGGCAACAAAAACAACCAA
This sequence comes from Nitrososphaeraceae archaeon, assembly GCA_035253345.1. Classification (GTDB taxonomy): domain Archaea; phylum Thermoproteota; class Nitrososphaeria; order Nitrososphaerales; family Nitrososphaeraceae; genus TH1177. Next base: position 1,059 of record DATFCH010000047.1, on the reverse strand, counting down.
TGCTATTATTAAGAAATCAATTATATTAGCAATAAAATTTCCGTATTTGAATTCAGAAATAGCACCTGAAACACTTATAACCTTAGCCGATAGCTGCTCTAAACTTCCAGATGGTAGAAATAAACCAATCAGCGGATTAATAATATCTTCGACTAACGCAGTAACTAATTTAGATGATGCTTGACCTATTACAAATGCTATTGCTAAACCAATAATGCCAAAAGTTTTAAGGAAATCAAAAAATTGACTAATAAACGTTTTGGTTGATATTCTATCTGACGGTGAGGATGAAGAAGATGAGGGTAAATTATTTTTTGTCAATTATAAATTAATAAAAGATTTTAGATGATGAATAACCTTGTTAATAATTATCAACTGAATTGTAAATTTAATATTAACAATATCAAAAAATCTGTTCATAACATAAAAAATGGCTCTGTTAATTTAAGATATTATTCACCTCCTCTTCCTGTAAATTAATAATGAATTCATCTTTGTATATCGTATCGTTGTACATTGAAACAAAGAATTGTATCCAGTTATGTACATGAAATAAATTACATCCTTTATCTTTACGTATGCATGGATAATAGTCATCAAAAGATTCAGTTCTATCCTTGAAATATTGGTTAACTCTTTCCATCATACTTTTCTCTATTGAAGAATGTAAATAATGTTTTAATCCAATTACATTACATGCTTGCTCATACCACCATCTGTGTATACACTGTATGTTTTCCATATTTTTGAACTAACGATCTAATGAATTTTTCAGCAACAAGCATATTTCTCTCATCTGAAATGTGGATTTCAAGTACTGAACGGTAAATTGGTTCAATACAAATCCATATCCAGAAATGTTGACTACCAATCTGAATAACAGTTTCATCTATTATGAATGCAGAGACTCTTTTCCTCTTGTAAATTGGATACTCTGCAAACCTTTGAATCCAGTTCCATACAGACACATAGCTTCTTTTTTCATCTTTGAAAATTGTTAATGCTTTAGAAGTATTTCGAAGACTGAGACCAAGAAAGTACAAATACAAAGAATACATA
>DATFCH010000046.1:0-34200 GCA_035253345.1 Nitrososphaeraceae archaeon | reverse complement strand
TCTATTGAAATTATTTTCCTATCTTGAACATTTTTGTACCACATGTACTGCAAATTCCCTGCGTAGCAGGTCTTCCATTTTTCATTGTAACCTTTTTTTCATTTTTCATTTCTCGTTTAGACTTGCATTTAACACAATATCCTTCCATGTTTATTGTGTAAATAGACCACAATAAAAGTATTGATGTATTTTCTATAAAAATTACTAATAAAATTAATGAATTATATTAAATCATATTAATTAAAAAAAAATTAAATTATTAAAACTAAATATAATAATTTTCAAGGAAACACGTGCATTTTTTATAATCTATAGGTCTTAATAGGCATGTATTTCCTTTTTGTGTTTTCTTAATTTTTTAAATGTAGAGAATCGATTTCCACATTTATCACATCTCCAATGGTTTGCTCGTGCTTCCTCATATCTAGAATATTTTTCTGAATTTACTTCAAACATTCCAGTTTTAACATCATAATTGATCGGTTTGTAATTGAGACGAAATTTTAATTTGGATGGAACGGTAGACAATTCACATATATATCGAGGTATATTAAAAAAAGTGTTAGCTAGTTTTCTCTGACTTTTACTTAAAAAAATATAACATAACTTTATAAAGTTCAAAAATGTTTAATTCGGTGGAAATATAATTATCAATTACTTTTAGATGAAATAAAAATATTTATTTAATCAAAGTATTTTTTTATTATTGGCAATAGAAAATTTTATACAAAAAAGCAGCTCCATCTCTTCTTCTATTCCTCCTTTTATGGCATCAAAAATAAAAGATATTTTAAAAAAAGATAATAAAGATGATTCAATTGACATTTTTTCAAAAGAACATGTAAAAATATTTGATCTAATAGTCAATTCAAAAAGAGAAATTTGTATTGCCTGTATAAGCCTCGATCAAATTTTTTCTTTCAATTATATTGAAGTCTTTAAAAGTATCCTAAAAAATAATGTAAAATTAAAAATTTTGATTTGTGATCCACAATCTGACTTATTGAACCATATAAAATATTTGACTGTATTTCCTGATATTTACCAGAGCCTCACTTCTTGCCTTTCCAAGCTCTGTAATATGAAAATTGTTTCTTTATCAACCAAAGAGTTATCATATTTTGAGATAAGAACCTATAAGACAATTTTGCCTCATAATATGATTATAATTGACAAGGAAAGTTATAGTAATGGAATTATTTTATTAGAACCATTTTTGTTTGGAATAAAATCAACAAATAGAAAAATTTTTCAAATGAATAAGAAAAAAAATCAAGAAATCTTTGATATATACTTTAAATCCTTTTTAAAACTTTGGGAGAATAGTCCTGATTATTCCTGCGAATGGGAAGAACTATAATTTTAATATAATATACATAAATGTTTATACGTGCAACAAAAAGGTTTATAGATATTTTAAATTTTGCTTCTAATCTTTCTTTTAATTCAAATTTTAATAGGAATTAATAAACTTGTATCTAATTTCTTAAATCATCTGAAGTAACGTTTCCTTCTTTTAACTTTGGGCTTACTGATTCGATCCAAATAACACCTAATATTTTTTATCTTCGTTAATTGAAACATTGGTCATAATATATATAATATTTGAGTAGAAATTTTATTTCTCTTTCCCTTCACTATAACATTAACAAATCAATATAGAATACCCAATATTGGTCCAATAAAACCTATAAACCAATAAATCATACAATAGATATAGTGAAAAATAATAACGTTTTAAAAATTAGTAATGAGTCATATAGTAGTAATAAAGAAAAGAATGACAAATTACGTCTCTTTCAAAATATTATAGGTTACGAGGATATAAAAAAAATTTTCAAAATGTCCTTAAATTCAGATAAACCTGTACATATTTTACTTGTAGGACCGCCTGCGTCAGCAAAGACATTATTTATGCTTGAGCTCTTGAATTTAGAAAGATCTTATTTTACTTTAGGTAGTCACAGTACTAAAGCCGGAATGATTGATTACTTATTTGACTATCGACCTCGATATTTAATTGTAGATGAAATAGAACATATGCCATATAAAGACCAAACATCACTTCTAAGTATTATGGAAACTGGTATTATAACTGAAACAAAATCACAAAAAACACGTAGTACTCAACTAAAAACTTGGATTTTCGCAACATGTAATAATAAAGAAAGATTGTTAACTCCTCTTCTTTCTAGATTTATTATTTTTCATTTAAAACCATATAATCGTAACAAATTTATAGAAGTATCTAATGGGCTTCTTGTAAAAAATGATATTCCAATAGAGATGGCTAATGAAATTTCTAGGGTTGTATGGACTAAATTAAAATCGAAAGATATTAGAGATTGTATTAAAATCTCCAGATTGGCTAAAAATTTTGAAGATATTGAATGGATTGGTAAAACTTTGAATCATTATAAAAAATAGTAAAACGCGAAAAATATAAGTTATATAATTTTTTCCATTAATTAGTTCTACCTTTAACATCACGCTTTCTTAAAAATATTGCTACAATTATCAACCCAAATAGAATTAATAAATAGGTAAAAAAAACGGTCTCGTTTACTACTGTTCCTTCCGGAAGGATAGCCAATAAGATAAAAAATGCAATCATATTTTTTTGATAAATTATACTATTTACCTGCTTTTTAAATTTATTTTTGTTTTAAATATATTATCTAAATATTATAACCAAAGTTTTATTATATTTTCCTGTTACTATCAAAAGTATTAGATTATAAAACCTAGTCAGACATCCATTAAGTAAATTATTTGCAATATGTCGAATAACAGTAATGACAATGATTCTCGATTCAAAGGAAAACATGCTCATTCAACAGAGTATAGACGTTTAATATGGGAAATGATAGTTTGGCCTTTAATTATGGAAAAGAATAGGCCATACTTTTCCAAAGATGAATATCAGTCAAAAAGAGTTATTTTTTCAAATCAAACCAACATCCCTTCTTCAAAACTTTCTGGGGGGTTAATATCCTTAGTTGTGAAAGGGATCTTAATCAAAGAGGAAAATATTTATTCTTTGCATTACAGATTGATACCATATTTAAGAAAAAAAGCTATCTTAACATATGGACAGGCATTAAAAGAAACCTATACCAAATAATTACGCCGTAATAATAATATCTTTTTTAAAGGTGGGGAAGGGATTCGAACCCTTATATATTCGCTTTCTGCTATTCTGCAGGCGAACGCATAGCCGCTCTGCCACCCCACCAAATAATTTTAAATCTTTTAAAGAGACTTATAAATTTGAGTTTGCAATAATATATAAAAGTTAGTTAATTCTTTTTAATATATTTGACCTCTTTCTTCCGTTAAAATAATTAGCTAACATTTACAAATAGTTTATCTCTTATAGGTGTTTTTATAGGCAAGTAATATATCCTCAGGTTTTATTGTTTTTCTTCCAGCATGATTAGCTAATTCTATAGCTGTTTTTGAAATATTTGTTGCTATTTCTTCAAGGATTTTTCTTAAAGTATCCGATGCTTCATCACTAACTCTTTCAGCGCCTGCTTTTTTTATTACCCGATTCATTACAGTTAAACCAAATTCAGGATTATTAACCATGACATAAAAAATCCGAAGATAGTTAAAAATCTAATTGTTATATAAAAAAGATACTATACAAATTTAGTAGATCAAAACAGTTTATTGAGTATTAATTTTCTAACTCTCGGTGATCTTAATGACATTGTATAATAGATATCAATTAACTCGTCATCATCAGGATTTCTATCATGTTTTTGAAAGAATTTTTCAGTATAATTACCGATAATAATGCCTATAGCTAATCCATATGTAAAATCTTCAATATTGCCTTGCGTTGGGAGAAGGTTTTTAGAAAAATTGATCAATTTATCAATATTTAAAGAATGAACTTTAATTAAAGATTCGAGTTCTTTTTTATCAGATAAACTTAGGCCCAGAAATAACTCTATACTAGTTTGCTATATATTTTTAATTATTATGGAGTTTTATATATGACAATGTCAGATAAAACCCCTAAATCAGTTTGTAGGAGATTTATGGTATATTTATATAATAAAAAATCTTTCACATCCGATGCAAAGTCTATTTTAGGAAAAATACGAGATTTAACTGAATCGAAGGAAATAATAACCCGCGACTGCCGCATTTCCCCTAATTTTATTGAATTAGATATCAGTTTGCCCGGAAATCAAGAAATTAATCACGTTTTAAATTTGTTGAAAAATATTTCACCAATTAAAGAAGTGGTTGAAGTAACAGAAAGACATTTGTCTAAAAATGAAGCAATAATTAATGCCATAAATCTTTTTAACGAGGAGAAATATTGGTGGTCTCATGAAGCATTAGAGATGGTTTGGAAAGAATCTGCTGGAGAAGAGAAACAGTTATTGAATGGATTAATATTGGTTTGTGCTGCTTTTGTTCATCATCAAAAGGATGAGATCAAGATATGTTTATCAATACTAGAACGTTCTATGTTAAAATTTTCAGACGTAAAAAGATCAATATATTATGGAATTAATATCGATGAAATAAAAGAAAGAGTTAAAAAGATTTTAATAAATAAAGAAATTCTTCACTTCAAAATATAGTATTAGACTAGATGTGTTTCTTGCCCTTGCTTTTACTTTTAAAATAATTCGATTTCATTCCTTTTACAAATTCGTCTTTTAAGCTGTATAGTCTCTTGGGTTTTCTTGGTTTACATTTGGCTAGAACATATGAACATAATATAGGAAAATAGACAGATGAATCTCCGTAGACAATAACATTACCTGAATGTGAGGTTTTAATTTTTCCCCAACTTTTTCCCTCCTGTATGGTAGCCCCCGACAAACCTCCCGTATCAGGTCTAGCATCTGTTAGTTGGACAACATAATCATGGCCTCCTTCTTTAATTTTCAATATTTGATATAATGTAGGACCAGTCTGTTGAAAGAAATTTTTAGGAACACCACCACCTAACTCTATCCCAGCGGAGATATCACTTTTCCAGAGGATTGCGGCTGATTCTGCTATATCTAATAATAAGTTAAGATGTGGTAATTTTGACTCAAATAGAAGCGGAATCATATTCATTCCTATGGAGGAGTCAGCTATAGCAGGAATAAAGACAGGAACATCATTTTTGAAAGCAGAAGCCATGAAGGATTTTCCAGGATACCTTGATTTCTCATATGCAATTTTTCCCAAAAAGTAAGAAAGATCTGAACTAGAAATCTCTTTAATCGAATTATCTTTTGTTTTAACGATTTTTTGTATATTTGCTTGGATTATTTCATCTTGTCTTTGTAATGTTTCAAATTCTTTTATATAAATATCATAAATTCTAACAATTTGTTTAGAGTAAAGTACATCGTCGTCAACATCAAAATGCCCTTGTTTAACCGGTAGATTGTATGCGAAATGAAGATCATGATAGGCATTAGCTCCTGTAGTAATAATCCAATCGATAAAACCTTTTTCTATCAATGTTGAAATAGATTTCCCTAAACCGATAGGGGTCATTGCACCAGAAAGAGTTAAACAGATGGTTGCTCCAGAATCTATCATAGTTTTAAACATATGGGCTGCTTCAGCTAACCTTCTAGCATTAAATCCACTTGAACTATAAAAATCTATAAGATCAGGAATAGACATATTTGAAGATATCTCTAACGGATCTATTTTATTGCCTGTAAAAGTATGTTTTTTATTCACATAACATTATAAAATAGGTACCTTTTATAAAATTCGTCTATTCCATAGAAAATATTTAAAATATATTCATATAGCAAATAAATTATGAATGCTATATGGATAATAAAAAATTAGTAAAATATGATATAGAAGATTATAATATTAAGAAAAACGAGTTAAGAGAAATTATCGATCAAATGTCAAAGTCTGGTGGTTTTGAGTCAGTCAATCTTAGTACGGGAATTAGTATTTTACAGAAGATGAAAGAAGAGTCACAATGTACAAAATTCTTGTCTTTTATAGGAGCAATAATTTCAACTGGACTAAGAGGAATAATTAGAGATATGATTAAAAAAAATATGTTTGACTGCATCATTACCACCTGTGGGGCAATAGATCATGATGTAGCTAGATCGTTTGTAAAATATTATGCTGGAGATTTCAATGTGGATGATAAATATCTTAAAAAAAATAAATTACATAGATTGGGTAACGTTTTTATTCCAAATGAGAATTATGGACCTATAATAGAAACCAAGATTCAAGAATATATAAATGAGTTGTACAAGGATACCAAAGAATTTGCTGGGTTTGAATTACTTGATCATATTGGAAGTAAATTAGATAAATCCTCCTTTTTATATTGGGCGCACAAAAACGAGATCCCAGTCATAGTTCCAGGAATCGTAGATGGAGCAGTAGGGAATCAAATATGGCTATTCTATCAAAATCATAAGGATATGAAATTTAATATTTTAAAAGATCAGACCAAGATTTCTGACCTTATTTTTGAATCAAAACAAACCGGTGCATTAATGCTTGGTGGAGGAATTTCTAAACATCATACCTTGTGGTGGAATCAATTCAAAGATGGTTTAGACTATGCTGTTTATATTACTACAGCAAACGAGTGGGATGGAAGTTTAAGTGGAGCTGAAGTAAAAGAAGCTATATCATGGAATAAGGTAAAATCAGACGCAAAACAAGTTACAATCCATGGTGAAATAACTACTTTATTGCCCTTTCTTTATTCATATCTTTTATAACAATCCTTATGAAAAATACATGGATATGCCAGAAAAAAGGGTAATTAAATTGAAATAACATTTAAAATTTAAGAAAAATTTAAAAATTATCAATTTTATTTCTTAACCTTAATGAATTCTTAATTGTAAATCATGTTTCAATAGAAAATGTTTCCTAAATTTTTATAAAATTAACAATTCTCTCTTATTATTGACAAGAACGAAATAACACTGATACGCCAAATGTCTCTTGATATTTGAAGTTCTATTGATTAACATTTTTTTAATAGGTTTATAACAACTAAAAATAGCCATTACCTTAAAAAGGAAGTGAAAATTAGTAATTTATTACATTGTTATCAGGAAATAAAACTTTATTTCAGGTTAAGTCATTTGACTTTAAAACTAAACATCTTTTAGTCGTTCTTGTTTTGGCAATAGCATTTTCTACTGCCTTTATTATTAGATCTTATCCAATAAAATATGGATTTGCGCTCAATGAGTTCGACCCATATTTTGATTATAGGGCTACGAAATATATTATTGATAATGGTTTTGAAGCTTATTTAAATTGGCATGATACTGAGTCATGGTACCCAGAAGGTAGATTTGTACCAACAACCTCTCAAGTTGCACTTCATTTGACTGCAGCTACTCTTTACAAAATTTTTGGTTTTGGCAGTTCACTACTAAATTTCGTCATAATTTTTCCGGTAGTGATTGGCTCGCTAACAACAATTGTAATCTTTGCTTTGGTTAGAAATTTAGGTGGAACTTCCGCTGGTATGATTGCAAGTTTACTATTTGCATTTATGCCTGCAATTATTCAAAGAGGCAATCTCGGATGGTTCAAATCTGAACCTTTAGGTCTTTTTTTAGGATTATTATCAGTTTATTTATTTCTTTCATCAATAAAACACAATAATTTAAAATTCATAATCCTAAAAGCGATAGGAGCAGGTTTTATTTTAGGATTAGCAAATTCTTCATGGGGTGGTATTCAGTATTTTAGTATACCAATAGCAATATTCTTTTTTGCCTTGCCTTTTCTGAGAAAAGACTCTATATTTGTTTACGGTATTATAGTTTTTACAGTTGTAACTTTAATTACTGCAGGATCATTTCCCCGACCGGGAATTTCTTTTGTTATAGGATTACCGGGAATAGCCATGACTGTTGGCATGGTGTTTGCAATTGTAGGGACAGTAATTAGAAAAAAAAGTTCAACCAAAAATATTACTCGAAATTTGATTGCGGCTCTTGGAATATTTATTTTAATTGGAATAAGCATATTTGCAGTAGGAGCTTATCAACCTTCTTCATTTAGATATCTTGTTGCAGTTAATCCATTCTTATCTTCTCATAATCCTCTTGTAGAATCGGTTGCAGAACATACCACTCCGACAGTGGTCGACTATTTTACGGACTATTCGATATTATTAATATTTGCAGGTTTTGGGGTTTGGGCCGCATTTTCAAAAAGAACAGATATGACTGTCTTTGCATTGATAATTGGGCTCACTGGACTTTATGTCAGCGCAACTTTTGCGAGACTTATGGTATATTCTTCAATAGCTATTGTTATACTAGCCTCTTTAGGCATTTACGAATTAACAAGAAGTATTATGCAAAACAGGATTGAAGCATCAAACAAAATCACGGAAAGAGAATTTAGAAAAAATATTAAAGAAGGTAAAATTTTATCACAAACTAAACCAATGGTCAAAATCATTTTTGTCGCTGTAATTGTATTTTTAATTTCGATTCCATTGATTGATTATAATGGTCTGATCTATCCAAAGAACTTTAATTGGATTAGTTCAGCTGATATTCCTGCTTCAATAGTTAATGGAGCTACTGGTTTCAGAATGCAAGTAGAAGATTGGACAGACGCTTTGGATTGGATTTCGAATAATACACCAAAGGATTCAGTAATTGCATCATGGTGGGATTATGGTTATTGGATAACTACTCTGGGGAATAGGACGACACTTGCTGATAATGCTACAATCAATCAAACAAGGATAGCAAATATAGCTCAAATGTTAATGAGCGAACCTGAAACCGCGACAAAAATGGCTCAGAACTTAAAAGCTGATTATGTAGTAATTTACATTGTCGCAGATAGACATAATGGCCCTAATGGTAATTCCTTCTATACTTTGGGAAGTGGAGGCGATGAAAGTAAAAAACAATGGTTTATGCGAATAGGTGGATTTAATGAAAAAGATTATGTGGAAGATGATGGTTTTACTCCTAATTCTAATTTTTGGAATAATACTTTATTAGGAAAATTAATTCCATTTAGTCCTGTCTCTTATGCTTCTTTTGGAAATGGTGTATTAAAAAATATCCAACCTGAATATTCAAGTGGAACTATAGCCTTAAACCTTAAAGATATAAAATATCCAATAAATGGAACAGGTGATCAACCTTTCAAATTAGTATATGCTTCTCCAAGCTTCAACGATGACAGCGATGATATAGTTTTTGGAGTACTTCTTTACGAGGTAAATAAAAATTACATACCCCATCCTGTTTCGATCAATTCAACTATTAATGCGAATGTTACAAAAGACAAAGAATCAAATAAAGCCAATGAAAAGACTGAAAATATGATCAAGGCCAATATGACTCCTTCAGATAGCGTTGCAATTTTAGAAACGTCATTAGGAAATATTACAGTAGAATTTTTCCCTAATGCCGCACCTAAACATGTAGATAGCTTCCTAAATCTTTCGAAATCTGGTTTTTATGATGGGACAGTTTTTCATCGTATTGTAAAAGATTTTGTTATTCAAGGTGGCGACCCAACTACTAAAAATAGCAATCAATCCAGAGATAGATGGGGTACAGGTGGACCAAACTATACGCTTAACGCAGAATTTAATGATATACCTCATCAAAAAGGAATTCTGTCTATGGCAAGAACATCTGATCCAAACAGTGCAGGATCACAATTTTTCATTGTAACCAAAGATGCGAGATTCCTTGACAATCAATATACAGTTTTCGGTAAAGTTATTGATGGAATTGATGTTGTGGATAAAATTGCCGCATTAAATACTAATCCCTCAGATCAGCCTATAGACATAGACAAAGCAACCATTGAAAAAATAATTATAAAAAACAGAACAGCTATTAAATAGGTCAATTTAAGAAAATTTTTTTCAAAAGAACCGTCTACTAAAAAATTATGAATGAATTAGAATCTTTATTATCAAATCGACAGAGAAAATTGATAGTAACTGAAAAAGAATTGGATTTAGCCGATAGTTCATCATTAAATCAAATTTTTATTTTATTTATAGAAGAATCAAAAGGATCTGCAGGTGGTAGGGCAGGTGGTGCAGGATATCGTAAAATATCTCGAATTGTTGGATTTAAATTTGAAAACCAAATTGTTTATAAGATTTATGATACTATTAAAGAGAAACAAATAGATTTTTTTGATATCCCGTATAGTGCCGTAGCAATGGATATTACATTATCTGATGGAAAACAAATGGTAACACAGGGAATTGTAGATCCAGATATGATAATACACTATAATAACATAATTTTTAATCAATTTAATAGTAAATAAATCCGAAAGAACTTATAATATCATGAAATATTCTTATCTAGACTTTGAACAAATATAAAAAACTCATTGGTGGACAAATCATGGGAATTGGCTCCGATTTCATTGTTATTGAAAAGGATGGAAAGAGATTTTTAATTGAAGTAAATTTTGAAACATTAAAGGAGCTTAGAATTTCTACTACTCCATACGGCTCTAAGATATAACAATTTTTACTATTGCTATATGTTAGGCCTAAAAGATAAATTTAGTTACTTATAAAAAAATATGTCTATTGAAAGCAAATCCCAGATTGGAATTAAAATACCAAAAAAGAAATAAAGATAAAGATAATCCCACTTTAAATGATACTAAAAATCATAAAGTAAAATATAATAAAAAAGCCGAATCAGAATTTTTTATAGATAATTCAGCTTTGGCTGGGTTTACAGGTGAGAGGATACTCTATATGTCGATACGAGAGCTAATTGAAAATTCGTTAGATTCTTGTGAAATTCATCATATTCTTCCAAATATTTCAATATCCATGCACAGCATAGATTCTGAAAATGATTTATGGCGAATCTCTTGTATGGATAACGGAATAGGGATAATCTCAGAAAAAGTTCCTGTAGCTGTATGTTCATTTTTGACATCTGGGAAGTACGTCGAAAAACAACAAAGAGGATTATTTGGAGTAGGGTTGAAAATGATAGCGGCATTTTCTACCAAAGATACTGACAAACCCATTATGGTCTGGTCGAAGTCGATTGATGAAGATTCAGAGTATTATCATGAATTACGTACTGATATAACTACCAATAAACCAATAATAATAAATAAAAAAATATTAACTAAATCAGAAAAACAAATTCAGGATAAGCACGGGTTTAAAATAATTGCTACTTTACGTGCTAGATTATCTCCTATTACCAAAACTAAGATCTATGACTATGTTTCCCAAACTAGTATTGTGAATCCCTACGCTAATATAGAATTTGAAAACGATGATGGAAAAATTACTTTTGAAAGACGAACTGAAACGATGCCGCAACCAGCATATGAAGTTCTCCCTCACCCAGCAGAGATGGACTTACAAACATTGAAAAAAGCAATATTGAATTTTACTAATCAAAAAATCACTATTCAAAATGTTTTATCGTCTTCGTTCCAAAAACTCTCTATAGAGAAAGCGCGAGAAATAATAAGTTCCTCAGGTCTAGAAAATAAATCAGCTAGTTTATTTACTGAAAGTGATCTTCTTAAAATAGTAAATTCTTGTAAACATACAAAATTTCAAGCTCCTAAAACCGATCATTTAAGTCCAATAGAAGAAAAGATACTGACCACCGGGATGATGGCAGAATATATCATAGTCAATTCTAAAGATCAACATAAAAAAACAGATCAAACTGAAATTGTACATAATCTAAATTTAAGAATATTAAAACCAGCTCTAACTGCATATTCCTCCCGCTCAACAGTCATCAACAATAGACCTACTATCATTGAATGCGGAATTGCCTATGGAGGAAGTATAAATTCATTCAAACTATACAGATTTGCAAATAAAATTCCATTATTATATGATGAAGGCTCAGATGTTGCAAGAGAAGTGGTTTCTGAAGTTGGAATAAATAAAATGGGTATTACAAAAAAAGAGGTAAAAGAACAATTTGCTAGTGATCAAAAGAACAGATCTGATAGGGCTGTTGAACTTCTCCCACTTCACATATTTTTCCATATCTGTTCCACAAAAATACCTTATAAAACCGCTGGAAAAGAAAGCATTGCATCAGAGGGAGAAATGAAAAAATATATGAAACTTTGTCTCTCCGATCTTTATAGGAAAATTAGTGCCCAAATTCGAAAAGATTTACGAATTAAAGATGCCGAAAATAGATTAAAGTTATATAAGTTCTATATTCCATTGATTGTTGACGCAATATCTGATTCAATTAATATCGACCAAAATAAACTTACAGAGAAATTTATCAAAATAGCTGAAAAGCATGTCAAAAAAGAACTAACTCCTCCAATTGAATATGACTACAATAATAAACACGGGACTTTGCTTGAAAATAAAATAACGAAACAAGAAGAATTACCTAAAAATAATAAACAAAAAAATAAATATCTAAAAAATAAAAATAGAAAAGCTTTTACAACTGAAAATATCATATCCAGAAAAAAGACAACTTTAGATGATTTTAATAGGAGATAAGGAATTTTGCCCACAAAAAATCAACGACATCAAGCAATAATAAAAAAAATTCAGAATTTAATGACAGATATTTCTAAAGACTTGTTAATTAATAATAAAATGCCTTCATTAGAAATTTCAAAATTAGGATATGATAATACTTTTTGGTCAGATAAAAAGAAAATGCTTACTATAGGTGAAAAAAAAGTTGTAATAACGCCGAATTCCACAAAAAAAATTCCAACTTTTTCTCAATACCTAGTCATGGCCAATGCAATAAGAAAACTGATAGATGAAGAAATGGAAAGTACTATTAGAGGAATGTATTATGCTACCTTGAGTACCGTGGGAGATGAAAAAAATAAAGAAAAATTCTGGAGAAACCAAGAAGATTCGGATGATGCGATTAAAGCAGTTGAATTGCTAACTGGAACTCCGCGTGAGGAATTTTCTATAACTTCAAAACCGAAAGGCATGATTTCAGGTCCAATATCTTTAAATGTTGGTGGAGATCTTATTGATTGTAATTTAGGCAGTAGAGCAACATCACAACTCATTCCTACCAATATTTCCGATGTAGAGATTGTTGATGTTAAGGCAGATTTTGTTATGGTAGTAGAAAAGGATACAGTTTTAAATAATATAAGAAAATCAGGATTTATCCAAAAATATAATGCTATACTAATGACTGGCTCTGGAGAACCAGATAGAGCTACTAGGATGATGGTAAAGAAATTAAATGAAAAATGGAAAAAACCTGTTGTTATTTTTGCTGATGCCGATCCCTGGGGTCTAGGTATAGCTTTACGTTATAAAATTGGGAGTGAATCATTAAGTTATGACAGTGAAAGATTAGTAGCTCCCAATGCAAAAGTGTTAGGTATGATGTTTTCAGATATTTATGATTACAATATTCCAGAAGTTGCCAGGTTAGCTTCAACTTCTGAAGACATCAATAGAGCGCATGATATGAAAAAAAAACCATGGTTACAAGAAAAACAGTGGCAGAAAGAGTTAGATTTATTTCTTAAAAAGAAAGAAAAATGCGAATTAGATGCTTTTTTTAAGCATGGATTTAAATATTTAGCAGAACAGTATCTACCGAAAAAACTTCGAGAAGCCGGTGTTATTTAATTTATATTTTTAATCATTTATCTAAATAGCATTTACCAAGAAATTAAATAAATCTTTTTAAATAAATAATACCATTTGATGCTATGCTGAAAGCAAAGTGCCATAAATGTGAAAAAGAGGCAGATGTTAATGATGAAATGACTGAGGTCTATTGTTCCTACTGTTTAGTCAAAATATCTTATGAAAAATATTTAGATATTATGAAGGAAAAGGCACTAAACATGGGGATAGAATTTCAGAATAATTGGGATAAAAAACCCCTATAAGATTTAACAAAAATTATTACTATCTATAACTAGGTTGTTATTCCTGAACCTATAAGACGCCATCTTTCTCCAATCTTCCTACTAATGGCAACTCTGCTGCTTCGTGTAAGGTTTACTGGTTTTTTTAATTTTATTTCTATTTTATTTTCTTTCGTATTAGCAACTAATGCAGTAGTTGCTAAAGTTCCAATATTTACTCTAAGTGGTTCAT
Organism: Nitrososphaeraceae archaeon; assembly: GCA_035253345.1. Lineage (GTDB taxonomy): Archaea > Thermoproteota > Nitrososphaeria > Nitrososphaerales > Nitrososphaeraceae > TH1177. The sequence continues at coordinate 20,108 of DATFCH010000046.1, read as the reverse complement.
TTTTTCGTATTGGTTCAACTTTTACTAGTTCTTGTGTTCCTACTGCAGAATCAAAAAGAAATGTATCAATTGATATGTCATAAACATCATCAGGTAATGTTCCAGGCTTTCCTACAACCGACCCTATAAGAGAATCACTTTTAACCAATGATGGATCTAAAATAGTTCCTATTGAAATTAACCCGCCTGGCTTTACATTCTTTACTAATCCAGCACCTGTACCGAGACTAGAAATTTTAGAATAAATAGGTGTATATTTTCCTTTGCTATTTAAATTCCCAGGTCTTATTTCAATCTCATCATCAACATTAAATTCACCTTGTATTAATGCTCCTCCTATTGCTCCTCCATATATTTTATTTATTGACATACCTGGTTTGTTAATATCAAAAGAACGCAACACATGCATTATAGGAAAAGTTTCTCTATTTCTATGAGGAGTGTGAATAGTTTTCTCAAGTGCTTCAATTAATACTTCAATATTTAGATTATGCTGAGCAGAGACAGGAATTATTGGTGCATTCTTTGCAACGCTATCATTTACAAAATCCTTAATTTGATCATAATTCTTCAGGGCTTCATCTTTTTCAGTGAGATCTACCTTATTTTGGACAATTACAATCTGTTTAATTCCTAGTACATCTAATGCCAGCATATGCTCTCGTGTTTGTGGACGAGGAACTGTTTCATTAGCTGCCACAACAAGGATTGCTCCATCCATAAGGGCTGCTCCAGATAACATATTAGCCATTAAACTTTCATGACCTGGAGAATCTACAAAACTAGCTACCCTTAACAATTCACTTTCTTGTCCACAATTACTACAATTAGGTTTAGTAGAATAACATTCAGGAGCAGGACAAGATTTACATTTATAAAATGCGGCATCTGCATAACCTACCTTTATTGTTATACCCCTCCTCAGTTCTTCACTGTGTGCACTTGTCCAAATTCCTGTTATGGCTTCAATTAATGTAGTCTTTCCATGGTCTACATGGCCTGATGTACCTATATTTACATTAGGTTGATAACCAAATTCTCGAATATACCAATCAGGAAGAGTATCTTTCCAATGCAATAGCGAATGTAGATTTATTGAGGGATATTAAGGTAATTGATAATTGTTTTATAAAGGAATTTAAAATTTATTTATTGGTTAGAAGGATTTTTGTCTGTTGTAGAAGGTATAGCAGCTCCGTCTAAAATGCAATTCAATTGGTATATTTCCTCAGTAATCATATTTCCTCTAATTAATTTTCTAATCCTCTTCCCCTCAGTAGAATCCCTCATTCCCACTCCTGTATTTAAAAGAACATATTTTTTTACCCCACCATGAACATCAGAACGCATAGGTGTACCGGATGTATCGCTGCCTCCAGTAATTTGCAATTTTCCCCCAGAAATTCCAATAAGAGAGGAGTCAAAAGTATCACCAATTTTAGATCCTAAAAAAGGTTGTGCATCTTTATCTTTAAGTTCATGAGATAAACTTTTACCTGTTTTATCGGATATTACAACTTTAAAATTTACCAATAATATTTTTGATTTCCTATTATTAATTAATCTTTGCAATAACTTAAAATTTGCTTTTTCAAAAACTCATATATATTGAATGAAAGTCAAAATAAAGAGACGACTGTATGCCCAATTTGTAAAAATAAGATGATTTCCCTTCAAGTATGTCATCTTAGATGTAATAATTGTGGCGCAGAATTAACTTGTTCTGATAAAGGTTTTTTTTGGTGAAAACTTTTTGATACCAACATCTATAAAAATTACTATTACAACATAGTTTGATAGAAATAAATATTAATTCATTTCTAAATATTATTTCTACTATTTTGTTCCTTTCTGAATGTAGTAATTGAAATATGATCTAATCCATTTCTAAATTATTTTTAAGGTATTTAATATTCTAAATATGAATTTGAGAAACGACAAAATTCTATCAATTTAAGTACGATAATACCAAATTCTATTAATAAAATCATTTATCGGTAAGTTTTGAACTTATTTTTATGATATAAACATTTAGATACAACCTTTCTAATTTGATTATGTTGTCACCAATTTATCACTGATAAAAAAAGTAAAATATGACTAAAACTTCTGTAATATTAAAAGATGTAGGTATTCTATTAACTAAGTTGTAATTTAAATATGTAAAGTCACAGTATAGTCTAAACTTTGAATTTCAAATTGTTTTCATGTTTAGAATGTAAGATTGCAATTATTCAAAAATAATGGTTTAATTTTAAAAATAATATTTTAATTTAGTGTGTATGATGTTATTTTAATTAATGTTTAAAGAAATCAATAACAATAATAAACATCAAATGACAATATTAAGAATCAAGATTCCAAACTAAAACCAATATACATTCGATTTCTCAGAAGTTAAAGAAATTATGACAGGTAAATGTATAAAGGGATAGACGAAAGTAAAGTTTATCCTGACTCCGTAGGATTATTATAAAAGATATCACAAAAATCATTAAAAATGAAATTAATGATGCACAGAATTGATGAAAATAATGTTAAAGTTATTATCCTTACTATTTTTTTTGAACTAAAACTATTCAGTGATCAAATAATTATCTCGGTTAATATTCATTATAACTGATTCTTAATTCAATGTTTGAGATTTTGATTCATTTTATGGGTTATCAAATTTCAATAAGATTCTATTGTTTTTTATCGATTTACCTTTAGTTATATTAAAAATTAGCAAACAATAAACTGTAAACAAAATAAAGGGAAATGAATACTTAGCATATGATTTATAATATTGTATTTAAAAAAAGTAGATAAGACTGATTAAAAATACTAACATATATTTGTCGTCTTAATGATGAACAAGTTTCTAAATAAATATAAAAGGAAAATAAAAATATAATTAGAACTTGGAGTAATGAGGAGTAATTTAAGATAAAAATATATTTCGGAGTCCAAATTTAAGTCAATAATATTTTGAAATTAAGATTTTTGATAAAAATAATCTCAATTAAATTAGTGGTAAATTAATTCTTTTAAGTATATGCCAGAGGCCAGGTACATTATGTAGGTATTAACAAGGTTACTTGTTCTATATGTTATTCATTTCAAAGTTTATGCTAAATCAAATATATACGGTACTAATAATTTTACGATTTATATAAATTATTCCGAATAAATTACTAATAGTGACTAAAAAATGTTGGACCATATCTCTGTTTTGAGGGATTTAAATTGATTCGGAAACAAAATGATTAAATATTTATCTTTTGTATTGTCACATAGGTAGAAAAATGATAGCGAAAAAGAACTCTAAACCTAAAAAAGAAACTCCTAAGGAAACTAAAGAAATTAAGCCAGTTAGTGTAGTTAAAGAAACAAAATCTGTTCCTTTAACTGTAGAATTAAATATCCTAAAAGTTCTTATAAATGAACGTCCTCTTATTCCATTACTGAGAGTTTTAAAGAAAAACAAAGAATTACATACCCGGGAATTACTTATAACTATGGGAAGTTGGGGTTATGGACAATCTCTAATGAAAAGAGCTACAAATTTAGGACTTATTGAACGAAAAGTAAAGAAAGAAAAATCACGAGGCAGAGGAAAGCCAAGAATATACAATGCATTGACAAACAAAGGTCGAGAAGTAGTTAAATTAGCAGATAGAATAGGATACGAAAAATAAGCATATTCTAATCCAAACCTATATTTTTCTTTTTCAAAAATATTTCTGGTAACCTTCCGATACGAGAATAAGAATATCAATCTTGATAAATATAATCTGTGATACTAGTTTTCTAATGGTTTTAGTCACAAAACCTATTAAACTTTTGGATAATATCACAATAAATTATGGAAAAACCAATTTTCTGATTCCTGATATAGTAATTGAAGAACTAAATAATATAACAAAAACAAAATCTTATAAAATGTCGCGACTGGCCAAAACTGTTTTAGAACTTACTAAAAAATTACAGGTTGTAACAACAAAAAAATCAAAATATCCAGACGATAGCCTGGTTGATTATGCTAGTTCTAATAATTGTGCCATTGCAACTGTAGATAAAAATTTAATCAAACGGTCCCTTTCTGAAAAAATTATGGTTTTTTCCTTAAAAAACGATATAGTGATTAGAATATAATAATAAACAAATTTAAATTTGTATTAAAATTATAGATTTTATATTGATAGTTAATAATATAAAAATCCATTGGTTAGGACATGACAGCTTTAAAATAGTCACAGACAATAATAGAGTAATTTACATTGATCCATACAAATTATCTAAAGTGAATCATAAAAAAAATGATGCAGAGTTGGTTTTAATTTCTCATAATCATTTTGACCATCTTAGTATTGAAGATATACGCCATGTCATAAATGATAATACAAAGATAATAGCAGCCTTAGAATGCAGAGAAAAGTTAAGCCAAGAGGGATTCACAAATGTAAAAAATGTTGAACCCGGACAGGTAATTCACGAAGATGGTATCAATATCGAAGCTGTTCACGCGTATAATATTGATAAAAATTTTCATCCAAAGGAAGATAAAAAAATTGGCTTTATAATAACTTGTAATAATACTCGAATATATCATGCAGGAGATTCAGACAAAATACCTGAAATGAGTAAATTTATACCTGATATTGCGTTAGTACCAGTTTCGGGTGTGTATGTGATGACAGCAGAAGAAGCAGCAGATTGTGTTAATAATTTACTTAGACCTACAATAATGGCTATTCCTATGCACTATGGTTCGATAGTTGGTAATGTAGAAGATGCGTTGAAATTTAAAAAACTAGTGAATAAATTCAAAGTCGAAATATTGAATCAGGAATAGAAAATAATTTTCATTGTATTATATGAAATATCCCGATATCATTTGTAAGAAAAAGAATTATAATTTTAATGAGTGACCTTTTTACTTTACTATCGTTTAGTAGCACAATTAATAAGCTGTTATCTTAAACGATACTATTAATAGTTTATTATTGTGGAGGCTAACTAGATTTTAATATCAAATAAATTACCAAAACACTAATTTACAAAAATCTAATGTTAATATTTGCTGGCAAAAAATAGAATAAATTACATACTATCTGCAAAAGTATAACATTAGATACGAATGAATAAATGATTGGAAATTAAGCGGACATAAACTAAATAAAATATCAAACATTATATCAAAAAGAATATTAATTAATATTAAAATCCTGATATTTTCTCATTATCTGGTATGGTTGATTTTTCATTATTATGAATAATAATATGTTCTTCTACTCTCAAAATTTTAATGTTTAAAAACTAAATTTGGAACAGTCCATTCTCATCTTTGTTTGTTAAATTCTTATAATTAATTACGAAATTCATAATTATGGTAAATGAACGATTCAAGTACTAACGAGTTACCTAAATAAATTACAAATAAAATTTAAGTTGTGTGTTGCAATTTGTTTCGAATGGTCTAATAAAACTACGTGATAAAAAGCATTTTTGAAAGTAGTAAAAAAAATTATTCTATATTTAGTAATCGTCGTAGTTGGCTAAATGAATTCTTACTAATTAAAAAAAATCTTTTACTTGTCATTAATACGTTGAATCTTTAAAATTCCTTTCTGAACCGAAGATATATGTAACAGAAAAAAAATTAATGATTATGGTTAAAACTGAATCTTCTCCTAAATTGAAAACAGATAGTAACGCTCCATTCTTCAATTTAATTGGAGTTGATGGTAAAATGCATTCATTAAATGAATTAAATAGCAAAACTATTCTGGTAATTTTTATTTGTAATCATTGTCCATTTGTCAAGGCGATTATCAAAGATCTGGTTAATCTACAAGATAAATTCGAGCTAAATGAGTTTCAAGTTGTGGCGATTAATAGTAATGATCCGAATTATGAGGATGAAGGATTTGAAAATATGAAAAAATTTTCAAATGAATACAACCTAAATTTCCCTTATCTCCTAGATGAAACTCAGGAAATAGCCAAATCCTTTGGTGCAGTTTGTACTCCAGACCCTTTTTTATTTGATCATGAAAGAAAACTAGTGTTTCATGGTCGAATTAATGATGCTAATAATCCTGAAAGTCAGGCTATTAGACCAATAATGGAAGAAAATATTCGCAAGATTTTAGATGGTCAAGCAATTGAAAAGGATTTTGATCCTTCCATTGGCTGTTCTATAAAGTGGAAGGCTTGATTCACTTTTTTTCTTTAAATTATAAATTAGAAGCCTAGGAGTTATATTTGAATAAAACATTAAATCCTACTGAATTTATTATAGAATCATCATATTTACCTAGTGGTGATCAACCTGAAGCTATAGAAAAGCTAACTAGAACAATTCAAACAAATACAAAATCAATTCAAACTTTGCTTGGTGTAACTGGTAGTGGGAAAACTTTTACAATTGCCAATATTATTTCTCGCATTAAAAAGAATACTCTTGTAATTTCACACAATAAAACTCTTGCAGCTCAACTTTATTCTGAATTTAAAGACTTTTTTCCTTCCTCAAATGTAGGTTATTTTGTTAGTTTCTATGATTATTATCAACCGGAAAGCTATATTCCACAAACTGATACTTACATAGAAAAAAATACAGAAGTAAATGAAACGATTGAAAAAATGAGGTTAGAAGCAACTGCAATGCTAATGAGTGGCAAACCTACAATTATTGTTTCTACTGTTTCATGCATTTATTCATTGGGTTCTCCATCAGAATGGGAAAAAAGATCAATAACAATAAGAGAAGGAGATTCAATAAATAGAAAAGAACTTATCAAACGATTAATTGATTCTAGATATGAAAGAAATGATTTATCTATAACAGGCGGTAAATTTCGAGTAAGGGGAGAAAATATTGACATTTTGCCTGGATATTCTAATGAGATAATTAGAATAACTTTTTTTGGAGATGAGGTAGAACAAATAACCATTCATGACTCAATTAGCTTAAAAAAAAACAGAAATATAGATCAAATTAAATTATTTCCGGCAAAGCATTATCTAACCGATAAAAAAGTGAGAGACAACGCAATAAGAATGATAAAAAAAGAATTACTTACATGGTTACCTCAATTAGATGGCGAATTAGAAAAGGAAAGACTCGATTCTAGAACTAGATATGATATTGAAATGATAAACGAACTGGGTTATTGCAATGGAATAGAAAACTATTCACGCCATTTTGACGGCCGAAAAGAAGGTGAGCCACCCTATTGTTTATTGGATTTTTTCAAGGATGATTTTCTACTAGTCATAGATGAATCACATGTAACTATTCCACAATTAAGAGGTATGTATCACGGTGACCATACAAGGAAAAAAATGTTGGTTGATTATGGTTTTCGACTCCCTAGTGCATTTGATAACCGCCCTCTAAAATTTATTGAATTTGAAAAATATTTAGATAAGGTAATATTTGTATCTGCCACTCCTGGGCCATATGAAATTGCTTCCAGTCATCAGATCGTAGAACAAGTTGTTAGGCCTACAGGTCTTACTGATCCAATAGTAGAAGTTAGAACAACAAAAAATCAAATTCAAAATCTAATTAATGAAATTCAAAAAAGGATAACTAAGAGACAAAGGGTCTTAGTCACAACATTAACTAAGAGAATGGCAGAAGATTTAGCAGAGTTTTTATCAAAAAAAAATATCAAAGTAAGATATCTTCATGCTGAAATTGATGGATTAGAACGAACTGAACTTATTCGTCAATTAAGGCTTGGAGAATTTGATGTACTAGTTGGCATTAATTTATTGAGAGAAGGACTAGATATTCCTGAGGTATCTTTGGTTGTTATTTTAGATGCAGACAAAGAAGGGTTTTTACGAAATGATACAAGTCTTATACAAACATTTGGTAGAGCTGCCAGAAATATTGATGGGAAGGTAATAATGTATGCTGATAAAATCACAAAATCGATGGAATCTGCCATTAAAGAAACTAATAGAAGAAGGAAGAAACAGATAGAATTTAATACGATACATGGAATAGAACCAGTTTCGATATCAAAGCCTATTGCTACTGATAAAGAATCAAATCAATATGAATCATTTAAATCTATGAGCAAAAATGATTTAAGGAAACTTTCTGTAGAAACTGAAGCCTTGATGAAAAATTATGCAGAAGAGCTTGAATTTGAGAAAGCCATAAAATTAAGAGATAAATTAAAAAAAATCAATCAAGAGATTGGAATAATAGAGTTGACCTAGATAATGATAGATAAATTAGTTGTCAAAGGCGCTAGACAACACAACCTTAACAATGTAAATGTTGATATTCCTAAAAAGAAGATCGTTATATTTACTGGGCTTTCTGGATCTGGAAAATCTACCCTGGCATTTGATACAATTTATGCAGAAGGACAAAGAAGGTATGTTGAATCTTTATCGGCTTATGCCAGGCAGTTTCTTGAACTTATGGAAAAACCAGATGTAGAATCTATTGAAGGGCTATCTCCAGCCATTTCAATTCAACAAAAAACAACAAATAAAAATCCTCGATCTACTGTAGGTACCGTTACAGAGATTTATGATTATCTCAGATTATTATATGCAAAAATCGGAGAACCATATTGTCCAAATTGTGGTAGAAAAATACAAAACCAAAGCCTAGAATCTATTACTGATTCTGTTTTCAAATACGCAAAGGAAAAAACAATGATACTTATTCTAGCACCAATAATTCAAGGAAAAAAAGGATCATATGATAAATTATTTCAAGAATTATACAAAAAGGGATTTACTAAATTAAGAATTGATGGCAATTTTGCAAACATAGAAGATTTCATTAATATTTCGTCTGAAAAATCTTATGAAAATAAAGAATCTTTAAAAATAGACGATAAGGAGCCTACTTTACAAAAACAAAAAAAACATACAATAGAAGTTGTGATAGATAGAATCCAAGGTTTATCGAAAGAAAGAAGCAGAATATTTGAATCCTTGGAAATTGCAACTAATTTAGCAAATGGTACAGCAATAGCTATCATTGATAATAAAGAATTCTTATTTTCAAGATTCAATTCATGTCCATTTTGTAAGATAAGTATTGGAAATATAGAACCAAGATCTTTCTCTTTCAATTCACCGTTTGGTGCATGCAGTGATTGTAATGGTTTAGGTATTAAAATGGAATTTGATCCAGATTTAGTAATTCCTGATAAAACTAAAAATATTCTTGAGGGGGCAATTAGGCCATGGCAAGGAAATTTTGCTACATTTAAGACCTCTATGTTAAAATATGTTGGAAAAAAATTTGGTTTTGACTTAACTACACCTATAGAAAAAATGACTAGTAAACAGATAAATATCATTTTGTATGGCACAGAACAAAATATTTATTACAGATATGAATCCAAGTATTCACAAAGTAAATGGGAATACGAGAGTAATTTTGAAGGTATAATCCCAAATTTGCAAAGATTGTATAACACTACCGAGTCAGAAAGTAAAAGAGAAATGTTATCCCATTTTATGAATGAACGAGCTTGTGATACATGTTCTGGTAAAAGGTTAAAAAAAGAATCATTATTTATAAAATTGGCTCAAAAATCTATAATGGATGTTGGAGATTTACCTATAGATGATTGTTTTAAATTTTTTAAGAATTTAACACTTGATTCGACACAAAAATATATAGCAAAGGATGTATTGAAGGAAATAAAATCAAGATTAGAATTTTTAATAAATGTTGGATTGAATTACCTGACCCTCAATAGATCAACCTCATCTTTATCAGGAGGAGAATCTCAAAGAATCAGACTAGCCACTCAAATTGGATCTAATTTAACAGGGGTTCTTTATGTTTTAGATGAACCAACTATAGGACTCCATCAAAGAGACAATGATAGATTAATCAAGACTCTACAAAAACTTCGAGATTTGGACAATTCTCTTATTATTGTTGAACACGATGAAGATGTAATAAGAAATTCTGATTGGATAATCGATATCGGTCCAGGTGCGGGAATACATGGTGGGAAAATAGTCGCCGAAGGGACATTAAAAGATATTACAAATAACGAAAAATCTATTACTGGAAAATATTTAAAAGGAGAAAAAATTGCTGCATTGATTTCAAAAAAAAATGAAGGTAAAAAAATAATTACTATTCATGGAGCAAAGGAAAATAATTTGAAATCAATAACTGTGGATATACCGCTTGGTTGTATGACTGTGGTTACTGGAGTCTCAGGTTCTGGAAAATCTACGCTTATAAACGAAATACTTTATAAAGGATTAAATGACTATTTTGGAGGCAAAGAAATTCCTGGTAAATTTGACTCTTTAACAGGTATCGAATATATTGATAAAGTAATTGGTATTGATCAATCTCCTATCGGTAGAACTCCTAGATCTAATGCTGCTACATATGTTAATGCCTTTACCCCAATTCGTGAAATATATTCTAAAACCATTACTGCTAAAGAAATGGGATATACTCCAGGAAGATTTTCCTTTAATGTCAAAAGTGGCAGATGTGAATCATGTGAAGGATGTGGTGTAAAAAAAATTGAAATGCAATTTTTGCCTGATGTATTTGTGAAATGTAATGAATGTATGGGAAAACGCTATAATTCAGAGACATTGTTAGTTAAATACAAGAACAGAACTATTGATGATATCCTCAATTTCACGGTAGAAGAGGCAATGGAATTTTTTGAAAATGTACCAACAATCTATAAGAAACTTAAGACATTATTTGATGTAGGTTTAGGTTACATTAAACTTGGTCAACCTGCCACAACGTTTTCAGGGGGAGAAGCGCAGAGAATAAAATTAGCTTCAGAATTATCTCGCAGAGATACTGGGAAAACAGTATATATTCTAGACGAACCCACAACTGGACTTCATTTTGAAGATGTAAAAAAACTCCTTAAAATTTTAAAAAGATTAACAAATCTAGGAAACACAGTCGTAGTGATTGAACATAATCTAGATGTTATTGCAAGTGCTGATTGGATAATAGATTTGGGTCCAGAAGGGGGAACTAATGGAGGCCATTTAGTAATTCAAGGACCTCCTGAAAAAATAATAAATTATACTGATTTAAGTTATACAGCAAAATATTTGAAGAAAAAGATATTAAATTTGAAACCCATTGAAATAAAAGAAAAATAATTATTCACCAATGACATTTTTTAACAACGATAAAAAAGAAACGAAAATTCCCTGTGGATCAGGAGTATATTTGATGAAAGACAAGACTGGAAAGACAATTTATATCGGAAAGGCAAAAAATCTAAAAAATCGAATATATAGTTATTACAATCTTAATTCCAATCATAATATTGAAAGAAATTTAGAAAAAACAAAACTTATGATAAATAAAGTATTTGAAATCGAATATATTTTAACAGATAATGAGGTTGAAGCATTTATCTTAGAATCTAATCTGATTAAGAGATATAGACCCCTTTACAATATTGAATTAAAAGATCAGCAAAGATATACATATTTGAAAATAACAGATGAAAGATTCCCAAGATTACTTGTTGCAAGAAGAAATAGAGATGGCCAGTTCCAAGGGATAAATGGAGAAATTTATGGTCCAATAGTTTATGGGAGTTCAAGGTTTCTTTCGATTGGAATGCTGCGTAAAATGTTCAAAATAAGAATATGTAATATATTACCAAAAATTCCATGTTTAGAATATTTTATTAAAAATTGTGATGCACCCTGTATAAGTAATGTTAGTGAACAAACCTATAATGAAAATATAAATAAATTGAAACAAATTTTTAGCGAGAGTAGTAATTTAGAGACTCTTATTTCTGAATTAAAATTGGAAATGGACACTGCATCACAACAACAAAACTATGAAAGAGCCAAAGAAGTTCGTGATACCATTAAGACTATAGAGAATTTATTAATCAAACAAAAAATGGAATCAAAATATAAAACTAATGAAGAATATATAGGTATCAGAACAGATATTTTCACATCGAAGGATCATATTCTTATCTTTAAAAAATCAAATGGAGTAATAAGTGACCGCCGGCATTATGAATATGAACACATAGGTGATAACAATTTTTCTACTTTCATATTTCAGTATTATAGTACTTCAAAATTAATTCCAGAAGAAATATATGTAAATGAATCTCCGCCATCAAAAAAAAACTTAGAGTTAGCATTGAGCAAATTATGTCATCATGACGTAAAAATTATAAAGGTTGATAGCTCAACTAAGAATGATAAAAAAGATTTAATGGCTTTAATTCTTAGAAATCTATCTAATCAAATAGAAAAGGAATATAATCCTTCGATTATAGAACTAAAAAACTTTTTAAAATTACACGATTATCCCTTTATCATTGATTGTTTCGATGTATCAAATTTTGGCATTACCTTCGCCGTGGGAGCGTGTGTAAGATTTGTTAATGGATATCCATATAAAAAAGGTTACAAAAAGTTTAAAATTAAAACAATTAGGTTAAAACAGGATGATTATTCAATGATCAATGAAATTGTTTATCGAAAATATTCTTCCAATATTAAATCTCAAAATAAATTAACATTAGTCAAAAATCCTCATAATCTATCTAAAAAAGGGAATATAGAAGATGCATTACCAAATCTTATAGTAATTGACGGTGGAAAAGGTCAATTAAGATCTGCTGAAAGTGCTTTAAAAAAAATAGGACTGAATATACCGTTAATTTCTTTAGCTAAAGAAAATGAACAAATTTATACATTGAATTCGTCCACTCCTTTTGAACCTTCTAAAAGGAATATTGGATTACATTTGCTCCAAGCATTACGAGATGAATCACATAGATTTGGTTTGGCTTATAATGTAAAGTTGAGAGAAATAAGAAAATGAGTTATTTTTATCATTAATTAAAATTAATTTAATATTGTCGTATTTGGTAAACGTAAAAAATCAATAAATTATAAAAGAGTAAGGTCAACTAAAAAATAATATTTGCTTTAAGTCTAATTAATACAATGTCAATTCCTCGAATTATAGTAGCCGGAACTACAAGCGGTGTAGGCAAAACTTTTATAACACTAGGGATCATTCATAAATTTAAACTCCTTGGTTACAAAGTACAGTCATTCAAAATTGGTCCTGATTTTATCGACCCTGTATATCATTCTTTTGTAACTAAAAATCCTTGTTATAATTTAGATGCATGGTTAATGGGAGAAAAGGGAGTAGTTGAGACATTTGAAAAATATACTCAAGGAAAAGACTTGGCGATTATTGAGGGAGTGATGGGTTTATTTGATGGATTAGAAGGAAAAAGTGATTTTGCAAGCACTGCACAAATAGCAAAAATTTTAAATTCTCCTATAATACTGGTTATAGATTCGAGTAAAGCGGCGAGATCTATAGCCGCCATTGCTTATGGGTTTATGAATTTTGATAAAAAATTGAAAATCAAAGGAATTATTCTAAATAAAATAGCTAGTGCAAAACACTTGTATCTAATCAAAGATGCCTTTGAGAATAATATTAAGATACCAATTATTGGGATCATCTATAAAAATCAAGATTTTATTTTGCCGGAAAGGCATTTAGGATTAATTCCTACATTAGAATTAAACAATAAAGCAAAAACAAATATATTAAAATCATTGAAAATAATATCTAATCTTTTAGATTCTGATAAATTAAATAGCCTAATCGTACCTCTAAAAAATAACCCAAAACCTAAAAAAAAATATGTATCTAAAAAAAATCTAAAAAAAATTAAAATTGCAGTTGCGTTGGATAGTTCATTTAATTTTTATTATCAAGAAAATTTAGATGCTTTACAACAAAATGGGGCTAATCTTCTTTTTTTTAGTCCATTACACGATACTCATATTCCAACTGATATTCATGGTATTTTATTAGGAGGAGGATTTCCAGAAATAATGTCTAAAGATCTAACTAATAATCAAATGATGATGAATTCTATAAAAAAAATAGCTGAAACAGAAATCCCAATATATGCAGAATGTGGTGGTTTAATGTATCTTTGTAAATCAATAACCGAAAATATATCCAGAAGAAATAATGAGGATGCTAAACCTAAAATAAGTTCTAAAAGGTACAAAATGATTGGTTTAATAGACGCTTCAACAGTAATGACAAATAAATTAATCTTAAATTACACCCAAGGGAAAATTATAAATAATTCATCTTTGTTTGACGGAGTAAAAAGCATCAGAGGCCATGAATTTCACTACTCTAAAGTTGAAAATATCCATCATGACACTACATTTTCATATAAGCTAGACATAGGGATAGGAATAGCAAACAATAGAGATGGTATCTCAATATATAATACTCTTGCATCATATAATCATCTTCATTTTTCCAATAGTAGATTACCTAAGAATTTTGTTTTAAATTGTGAGAAATATTCGAAAAAGTAAATTTAATTAATCAAAAGGTTTAATTAATTTTTTATAGGGTTATTAAATTTTATTATATATTATGTTATATAATCATAGCTTATGAAGGCCTTAAAACTATTTCCTGATAAAACATATTCATTAATTGATTTGGAAGAACCGCCAATTCAGGATAAAGAAATTTTAATAAAATTAGGGGCATGTGGAATTTGTGGTTCTGATATTGGGAATATATATTCCGAGTCATGCAAACCTAGTTTAAATTTGGGGCATGAAATTACTGGTACGATCATTAAAGTCGGAACAAACTTTAAAAAAAATAATCTAGAAGGAAAAAGAATTTTTGTAAATCATCATGCTCCTTGCAATAGTTGCCATTATTGTATGCATGGAAATGAAACAATGTGTGAAAAATTTGTAAGTAATATTTTTCCATGTGGTATTGCAGAAAAAATTATTCTGTCAGAATGGATCATCGAAACTGAAAGTTTCTTTGAACTTCCAGATTCTATGAGTTTTGAAGATGGTTCAATGATAGAACCTCTGGCATGCTGTATTCGTGGATGGAAAAAAATATTATTTAAGAAAGATGACAAGTTGTTAATATTTGGTTTAGGCCCTATTGGATTACTTTATGGTATGTTGGCCAAAAAGAATGGAGCATCTCAAATTTATGGTGTAGATCTAAATCCAAATCGATTAAAATTTTTCGAAGAAATGCATCTTGGAATATGTATAGATGGAAATAAATCTGACTTTCTTAGAACTTTTTATGAAAATAAAAAAACTCATCAGCCAGATTTAATTATTATTGCTACATCTGATATGAAGGTACTTAGTAAGGCAATTGAAATAATACGTAATGGAGGTACCATATTGATCTTTGGTGAGCCTCAAAAAGATGCTAAAGTCCATTTAGATATTAATAAAATCTTTTCGAAAGATATTAAGCTTAAAACCACCTATGCTGCAACAAATAAAGAAATATCAGAAGCATTATATCTTATCAAAACGAAAAAAATTGATGTTAATAAAATTATTACCCATAGATATAATATTACTCAAACAAAAGATGCGTTTGAAAGTGCTCGGAGTAGAAATAAAGTAATTAAAGCCATAATTGTCAATAAATAAATTACATAAACTCTTTGTGTAAATTAAGATATTTCTTATTCTATAACTTGTTATAAAATATTATTTCAGATTTTTAAACCAAATGATGTATCTTTTTAGTTTAATATGTATTTAATAATGGCTTTTTTATAATCGTGGGGATATGTTATTTGATTGTAAGATTTTACTAAAACAATAGTCTATTACACTAAACATTCCGTTTCTAACATTTTTCAAGATATGAAGAGACCTATAACATATTTATGAATGTTCAGCAGTTTTTTTTAATGCTTCATTCATTTTTTTAAAACTTAACAAAATATCATTTTCCATTTTTTGTGGAGCTAATTTTATCCCTATTCCTGAAAAAATTTCTTTGTTGACAAATTTGATTTTATCATTAAATACTTTTTCTATTAAAAAAATTCGTTCGCCCGAAAAAATCTGAGGTAAAAAAAATTTTCCTGTCCATCTTAGTTCTTGATTTGGGACAATTTTTGTAATTTTAGGATGATAAATCCTACTTTTTCCCCCAATTGTAGTTATATGAATTTCTAATTTATTGTCTATTAAAAGTTGTCCTACTACTTTTGTTAGAATAGGATTCCATTGAGGATAATTTGAAAAATCAGTAAGTATATCCCATACGGCTTGCGGTGAGGAATTTATTTCAATTTCTGTAGTAAGATCTTTCACTATGCTAATTCATCAAACAAATCATTTTTAACAGTTGCTAATATCAAATAAAAAATTGTTATTTTACCCTATGAATGAATGTACAATAACATTAATGCATTTATGATTGAACAAGCCACTGAACTCCCGCCTTTTCTTCCTATATTGGTAATATTAGGAATTAATGATTTAGAAAGTTCGATTTTAGACTCTACTGCAGAAACAAAGCCTACTGGTACTCCTATCACTAAGGAAGGAATAGATACCTTTTCGTTAACCATTTTGAGAACTTCATATAATGCGGTTGGAGCGTTCCCTATTACAACAATACCTCCATTAATTTCCTTGGCTAGATTTCGCATGGAAACTTCAGATCTGGTTTTATTAAATCTTTTAGCATTATTAATAACATCTATATCTGAAATATTACATATGCATTTTAGCTCGAGTTTATTAAGAGAGATTTTAGAAATACCTGAACGGACCATTTCCACATCTGTAATAATATTACATTTATTTTGAAATCCCTTAAAGGCGGATTGAATTGCATCATGGTTAAACAATAATTTTTGTTTATTGGCAAATTCGAAGTCAGCTGTTGCATGAATAACTCTTCTGACAATATTCCATTCACGATTTAAATCATAGTCATGTATTCCAACCTCCTTATCGATAATTTCGAAGCTGTTTTTCTCTATGTCAAATGATTTTAAAGACATAGATCGATTTTCGTAATTTTCTTTGAAATCGTGTTTAGACAATTCTTTTTTCAACCTCTTTGGCACGCTCCAGAAGGAGTGCTATCATTTTTTCATCCACTCCTATATGATCTGCAATAAAAGTATTTGAAAAAGGATATTTTTGCATTACGTTTCTAATTTCATTCCCTATGTCTTTTTTTATATGTATCCCTTTATGTAAAAAATAAGGCATAATCAATAGAAATTTAGGATGTTTTTTTAGAATTGATTTGATTCCTTCTTCGATACTTGGTGTATCCAATTCTAGAAAACAAAATTCAACATTCTTATAGAATTGTGATATATGATTGATGGTGAAGATAAAAGCTTCCCTAGCTCTTCTGTCAGAGCTTCCGTGACCTATAACAAGAATATCACATTCGGAGTCTCTTACTTTTAAGGAATAATCATTTTTTAGTTTTGTTAATCTCTCTCTAATTACCAGTGGAAGGATTTCTGAATAACATAAAGGTTTAGTAATTACTAATTTTAATTTTAATTTCTTGGTAATTTCAGCAGTTTTCTGAACGGCATCTTTTAACTTCATTCCTGGATAAAGAAAATACGGCATTACTGTTATCAAATCAACTTTTTCGTTAATGCAATTTTTAATTCCCTCTTCAATATATGGAGGTATTACTTCTAAGAAACAATAATTTGAATAGACATAACCACCTTTTTCTTTAGCTTTTTGTGAAATTAATAATAATTCTTCTCGAACCTCCTGTTCTTTGCTTCCTCTATCTATTATTAAAAATGCTTTTCTCATGAAAATTTCACTCGGGATACGGCAATAGTCAAATTAGGGGGAAATTTCTGTTTTGGAATTAATAAGGTTCCTTTGGAACAAAAAAGGGAAGAAGCTTCTGAGACACTTACAATTCCCTCAAATTTTTTAACTATATCGGAAGGATTAGGAACTGTTATTTTTTCTAATTGTTCTTTGTCAAAAAGGAATAAAGGAATATTATAATCCTTAGAAAATTGATCTAATCCCTTGATCCTTATATTTTTTTTAATAGAAGAGAGGCATTTAATTGAATCAAAACCCAAACCATTTTTTTCAAATATATTTTGGATACCTTTTAATATTTCCTCTTTTGTTGTATCCCAATGAAGACCAATACCGACAACTAAGCTTTTAGGACGATAGACTACTGATTTATGTAAAATAGTACTATCAGTAATTATTTTATCTGTAATAATTAGTCCACTCCTAAATGAATCATCTTTGATAGATTCTACATCCTTAACTTTAAATACATTAGAAGGTAGTTTCGTCATATCCCACCAACTTTGCTCGCCTGTGTCCTGGAAAAGGGCAATCTTTTCATTATTCACCATATGAGCACTAACTTGTGTTACATTTTCATAATTATTTATAATCCATCCTAATTCGTTACCGATTAAATCAACACTAATAGTTTTGTTAACATCCGCAGCTGTAGTGATCACAGGCGTTGATTTAAGAAAAGTCGAAATATAACGTGCTAAAGCATTAGCACCACCCAAGTGACCTGAAAGAGTACTTATGACAAAATTTGCTTTATCGTCGATAACTAAAATTGCAGGATCTGTTCTCTTGTCAACTATTAGATGTGAAATTAACCGAATTACAGCACCCAATGAAAAAATACATATTATTGCATCGTTTGTTTTAAAAAGATCTATTATTTTTTTTTGTGTAGACTCTTCGAACCATATAATATTAGAATCATCATAATGAAATTTAATAGGTACATAAATATTTGCAGTCGGAATATTTTTTTTTATAATTTCTGCTATTTTGATACCATTTTTCGTAATGGCTAGAACTGCAACTTTTTCTTTCAACCGTTTTCATTATTAACTATTAAATTTATTCCTTTCCTTGTAATAAAGCACTATCAATATAATTTACCGTATATTTTACTAGCTATTTGATTAACTTAACATATCATTTGTTGAAAGAAATACGGTTAAGGATACTTACCGCATATTTGGCCTTCGAAATCAAACATAATTACTTTAATTTCTAGGGAATTATTAGAATGGCTGTACATTTCGTTATAAACATGTTGGCATATTAGATTAAAATAATTTTTGATTTTATATTGACTGATTATTTCATAAACATGTCTCGCAGTGTTAGCTTGTGTTATTTCATTTATAATTTCTTTGGAATCAATACATTCAGAAGCCAATTTAGCCATAAATTGAATACTAATATGAGATCCTCTGACATGAGTTTGTTTTACGCCCATTGCCATTTTAGTTAACTTGCCGATAAATCCAGCAATAATAATTTTTTTTATATTTCTTGTTGCACACTGTTTAATAGTATAACCTGAAAAATCTCCCATTTGAATGAAGGCAAACTCTGGCAAACTTTTATACAATTGTTTGATAAAATCCTCGCTTCTCCCGCCGGTTGTCAATACAACTATATTAGTACCAAGAGATACTGCAACATCAAGACTTTGTCTGATTGATGCAGCAAATGAAGCTGTAGAATAAGGAAAAACTATCCCAGTTGTTCCCAGAATGGATATACCATCCACTATTCCCAGTCTAGGATTATCTGTTTTTTTTGCTAATTCTACTCCTTTAGGAACTGATATAATAATTTTAATCCCATTTTGAACTAACAAATCTTTTCCAGTATCAAAAACAATAGCTTCAATCATTTTTTTCGGAACGGGATTAATTGCAGGTCCTCCTATTTCTAATCCCAGTCCTGGTCTAGTTACTCGCCCAACCCCATAGCCTCCATCAATTTCAACAAGCCCTTTTCTTTTGGTTATTGAAACAGTAGAACATATTTCTGCACCATGTGTAACATCGGGATCATCACCTCCATCTTTTATTACTGCACTAGTTACAGAGTGGTTATTTTTATCCACTCTAGTCCAGGCTATTTTAAGTGTAACATTTTTGCCCTTCGGAAGGACAACATCTACAGTATTAAAAATTGAAGATGATATAAGAGTTAATAAGGCAGCTTTAGTGGCTGCAGAAGCAGATGTACCAGTAGTAAAACCCGTTTTTAATTGCCCTTTTTTTCTTTTTTCTAATATATCCAACGGAAGTCCTTGTTCTGCTTCAATTTCTGCTAGATCCATATCATTATCAGTTGAATTATTATCATTATGAAAATTAGGTCCTTGCTTCATAAATTCATCTACACATTTTGATCAATAGTTTAAAATTATAATATAAATTCCTTCATGATTAAAAAAT
>DATFCH010000045.1:0-2974 GCA_035253345.1 Nitrososphaeraceae archaeon | reverse complement strand
AGCCACACAAGAGACCTACCAACTCTAATATCTTTGGTGGAAGGAATTCGATTTTTTTTCACAAACTATTAGTTAATGTGATGTAACAATAGATTTGTAATTAATATATTGTATAAAGGAGAATATAATTTAATGTATTGATGCAAAAAAAATTGATAGTATGTAACTATTGCATAGAATATAACATATCATAATAAAATTAATATCCATTAAATTATGATATCTAGTAGTTTTTTCATAGAATTTATTACTTTAATTACTATACAAATTATACATGCAATCTTGTTTTTTTACATATATACAATAAATTATATATGTTATGTTCATCTATAATACTATGAAAGAATACTGTAATCAATGAGAAAAAAATCTACAAAATGAATTCACTATCTAGTTAGTAGGCAAGTTAATTCGCCCACATCTAAACATGTTCATTGTCTGGAAAATCTACTAACTTAGGTAATTTTTTTTAAAAATATCATGTTCAAAGATTCCAGTTAATGATTAATTAAACACAGATTAATCTTAATTTAAAAAATGATGCAATTTTAGTATTTATAAATTAATAATATAGAGTGATCAATGTAAAATTTTTATAGGATATTTCTTTCATTAATAATCTCTCTGATGACAATTTGAAAATAACAATAACAATAACAATAACAATAGACTCATTTGCTATAAAAGAAGATTATTGAAAAATTCTAATCATTCATTCAATCTAGGTAAATTTTAATCGGTTTTTACCTTTATAACAATTATTTACAAATCGTCAATTTCACTTAGGAGTAAACAAAATGTAAATTTTCACAATGATATTTTTTAACATTATTTGTCTTTCTATATATTGATAATTTATTTAACTTATTTACTTAGAATCCGTATAATAGATTATATCCAATTTGTTTGAATATTGAATCGGATAATAATTTAATTTAATACAAATACAGCTAAAATGTTATAGCAAAATCCTGGTGTGGTTTTTAAACACTTAAGTAAGATGACTTTGAAATATTACATATGAGAGAAAATAATGAGATAATAAACAATAATTTAAAAAAATCAAGGATCTATGATGATGAGACCTTGGAAAATATGAAAAGATATTATAATATTAATGATCATACAGAATTATTAAAATTTATAAAATTAAATGGTATAACCAATCATGATCACTTTGATAAAGAATAAGCGATTATTGATAATCCAAAATCCAAATATTAACAACTAACCCCTTGATTTTTAGTTTTTGAAGATATTCAAATTTTCTTTAACCTTGTAGATTCTGTTTTACACATATCGCAAAACCTGTGTGTGCACAATCATCTACAAGACATATGGAACAAAATGGAGCTCCATCAGTAAAAACAACTTCGATATCGAAATTGCTGAGATTGTCATGTAGTAATAATTTATTTTTTTCCTTTTCAAATGCTTTTAGTGTTATCTGAATCATTCGATTTTCTTCAATACTAATATTTCCTTCTTGTGTGGATAACCAATGGTTAAAACATTCTATACCTTCCTCTACATTATTATTTTTGATGGCACATATGGCAAAATAATTGTAGATATTCTTGCCCGTTTCAGGTAATTTTGACATTAATTTATTATTCCGCTCTCCTTCTTTCGATGAGAAAAAAGAATCGAAATTTATACAACAATTTTTTATTAGTACAATATTGTTATATGTATTATTTGAAAGTATCTCCTATAACATTGATTATAGTTAAAATAGATTAATTAAAATGAGATTAACGTCACTCATTAGTATTAACTACATGTAATTGTCATTATGTTTTGACCAACTATTCAATATGTAGTTTATCTTGATAATAATGTGTAGACCTACTGAGTTTTCCCATGATCTACTAAAAAAAATACAAGAAATCCTAAAAAATGGGAGAGTATACTTTATTTTTAGGTATAGGAAATTAACTTTACTTGCAATACAGTGTTACCTCCTAATTTATATAGTTACTTTTGGTTATCCAATAACTATAGGTGAGTATAAAATCGTGAATAAACTCGAAGGAAAAATTGCAGTTATCACTGGCGGTAATAGTGGTATTGGTCTAGCTACCGCAAAGAGGTTTGTATCTGAAGGAGCATATGTATTCATTACAGGTCGACGCCAAAATGAACTTGATGCGGCAGTATCGGAAATAGGTCAAAATGTAATTGGTATTCAGAGTGATGTATCAAATCTAGTAGACCTAGACAGATTGTACAATAATGTGAAGAACAAGAAAGGCCATATAGATATTCTCTTTGCAAATGCAGGAATTGCCCAATTTGCCCCAATAGGAGAAATATCCGAGGAACACTTTGATAAAATATTTGATATAAATGTAAAAGGAGTTCTTTTTACCGTTCAAAAAGCCCTTCCAATCTTTCAGGATGGCGGTTCTATCATTTTGAATTCTTCTATTGGTTCATCCAAAGGGATTGAGGCGACTAGTGTATACAGTGCCACTAAGGCAGCTGTACGTTCCTTTGCAAGGACTTGGACAGTAGATCTGAAATACCGAAAGATCCGTGTTAATGCCATAAGTCCTGGTCCTATTGAGACACCGATCTTTACCAATTTATTCCCACATGAAGAGCAACGCCAAGAATTCAAACAGAGCATGGTGAATAGTGTACCATTAATGAGAATGGGTAATCCTGACGAAATTGCAAAAGCTGTATTATTTCTTGCCTCTAATGATAGTAGTTATATTACAGGTATTGAGCTTTTTGTAGACGGAGGACTAGCACAAATCTAGGATTCTGATTTTATTTTTTAAATTTATCTGTAAATAATTATACTATTAACCCTCTCATAATCAGATGAGAAAAAAAGACTCTTCCAGGTCAATCTCGAAAATATATTATATAGTTATCTCCTTAACAAATTAAATAATACTTAAAAGGATACGGAGAAATACTGTCACTGTCACCACTACGATACACCTTTCTTTAAACAAATCAA
>DATFCH010000044.1:0-4674 GCA_035253345.1 Nitrososphaeraceae archaeon | reverse complement strand
AGTATTTTCAATTTCGCAGTCTACTATGCTTGTGGTAGGAGCGATTTATTATATGCTCTTCACAGGAGTTCCAGGTACAGCTACGTATTATGCAACAATTATGACGATATATACATGGGTTGCAAAAGGTGCATGGTTTGCCTTAGGATATCCATACGACTTTGTGGTAGTACCAGTTTGGATACCTTCTGCAATGTTATTAGACCTGTCATATTGGGCTACAAGAAGAAACAAACACGCGGCCATTCTAATAGGTGGAACCCTAGTTGGAATGTCTTTACCTGTATTCAATATGATAAACCTGTTGCTGGTAAAGGATCCGCTAGAAATAGCGTTCAAATATCCTAGGCCGACGCTACCCCCGTATATGACACCTATAGAACCTCAGGTCGGTAAGTTTTACAACAGTCCTGTAGCTTTAGGAGCAGGAGCAGGAGCGGTACTTAGTGTGCCAATAGCAGCACTAGGTGCTAAGTTAAATACTTGGACATACAGGTGGATGGCAGCCTGGAGTAAATGGGATTAAATATCCTTCATTTTTTTCTTTTAATTTTTAAAAAAACTCTTGTTTCTCAATAAATAAGTAAAATGCAATATTAACTAAAAAAATATAAAATATAAAAAAATCTAACTTTTTATAATTAAGCAATTTATGTTATATCTATATCATTGTTTATATATTAAGTTCAAAGGATTTTAAGATTTCATGAATATTTGAATTTGTTTTATTATTGTCTGAAGTAATTTCCTGTTTTGCTGGAGGATATTTTGAATAATTATCTATTTTTACTGAAATTCTTTCATCATATGATGGAATATTTTCATTCTGATAAAATATACCAATAGGTATTTTATCTCCCCATTCATTCGATTTCTCAATAATCCTTGAAGCAATTTCAGGATATTGATCTTGTTCTTTTAATTCCCCATTATAACCAGAATTTTCTAATTTATAAATACGTGGAATAGGTTTTTCATTTGTTTGAACATTTTCGTCTATTCCTTGAAACCATTCCCGAGTATTTATATCATTATAAGTTGGACAAGGTTGGAGAATATCTACGAAAGCTAGTCCTTTATGTTTTATAGCCTTAATTATTAGATCTTTAAGGTGTCTTATATCATATGCATATCCTCTTGCAATAAAAGTAAAGCCAGAAATAAAAGCGAGTGTTATTGGATTAATAGAGTCATTAACATTAGGTTGAGTTAATGATTTCGTTTTCATACCCAATTTTAATGTGGGTGAAGCTTGGCCTTTTGTTAATCCATAAACTCCATTATTATAAATAATATACGTCATGTCTATATTTCTTCTTCCAGAATTGACAAAATGTCCTACACCAATTCCAAGACCATCTCCATCTCCTCCAACAGCAATTACTTTAAGTTCGGGATTACATAATTTAGCTCCTTGGGCAAAAGGTAATACTCTTCCATGGAGTGTATGTATTCCATATGTATGAATAAAATGAGGTGTTTTACCTGAACATCCAATTCCTGAAAAAATGGCAGCATTATGTGTAGGAATTTTTAGTTCCGCTAGTGACATCTGAATAGCGTTTAGTATTCCAAAATCTCCACATCCAGGGCACCAATCGTTATGTACATCAGTTTTATAATCTGCTAGTTTAAGCGCCATATTCTAAAACAATTCTCCGTTTATCAATATCATTATTCATTATCTCCTTTATTACTTTATAGATTTCATCGCATGAAATAGGCCTACCATTATACTTTACTATTTCGTAATCAATATCCATCTGCAAATTCTGTTTGATAAGCTTTGCTAATTGAGACGAATAGTTCATTTCGATATTAATAATTGTTTTAGCTGAATTTAATAATTTTTTTAATAGTTGTTGAGGGAAAGGATTTAATAGCTTAATTTGGACAAATTTTATTTTTATACCTTCTTTGTTTAACTCATCTAAGGTATCAAGAATAGCTCCTTTTGTTGACCCCCAACTAGTAATTATAATATCAGAATTTCCATTATAGGATAAAGCTTTATCTTCATCGGGAATTGCTTGTAAAATCAAATTTAATTTAGTCATACGCTTATTCATCATATTTGTTCTCAGAGTAGGATCTTCTGTAATATGTCCTTCTTCATTGTGCTCATCTCCAGTATTCCAAAAAATCCCATTCTCTGTACCTATTGGAGTTCTGGCAGAAATGGGTTCATTTTCTTTCAGTTCAAATCTTTTAAAATGTTGTAATTTATTTTGATCGTTATTGTTAATTTTAGTAATAAAAGATCCTCTATCAATACTTATTTTATTTGGATCAAAATTATTACAAGTCATTATACTACTTGCTATTGCTTTGTCAAGCAAATGAATCACGGGTAACTGGAAAACATCTGCAAAATTAAATACTTTTAATGTATCATAAAAACTTTCTTCGATATCTCCAGATGCATAAACTATTTTAGGAAATTCTCCGTGACCAGCATTGATCGCGAATAATAAATCTCCCTGTTCGTGTCTAGTAGGTAGACCAGTTGATGGACCGGCTCTCTGATATAATGATACTACTAAGGGGACCTCATTAATACCTGCCCATCCTAATGCCTCTGCCATTAAGGAAAAACCAGGACCTGAGGTAGCAGTTGAAGTTCTAGTTCCGGTCAAAGCACCGCCAATAGCCATAGTTATTGCAGCAATTTCATCTTCTGTTTGCATTACCAATATTGAGCCTTTTTTACCGTCAATTTGTTCTATTATTTGATTTGATTCCAAGAATTCACTGTCTTCACTTGCAGGTGTTATAGGATAGTAGGTTTGAAATCTACATCCTGCAACTATTTTGCCTAATGCTGATGATTGACTTCCTTGCACTAAAATAATATTAGAAAAATTTCTTTTACTTTCATTAAAACTAAATTTAGTATTTTGGAATCTTTGTTCAGAATAATCAATGGCATATTCAGCTGCTGATATATTAATTTCTGCAATTTTTGGTTTTGTTCTAAATATATAATTTATTGCTCTAAATAACGCTTGTCGATCTATATTAATAAATGATAAAGATATAGATAAAGCCAAGACATTTATCATTCTTGCAAGCTTACTCAACCCTGGATTGTTGGTATGTTCTGAAAAATTTTTTAACAACTGATAATAGGGAATTCCATAACAGTTTATAGAATTTTGTTGTCTTTTTTCGATTAATTTTTTTATTGTAAATGGTTCAGTCCCGTTGTCATTAAAATATCCTATTACCTTTCTTTTGGCATCTTCATCGAGAGTTGGAATTTCATTTAGTGAAGTGTCAATTAATTCGGAATTAAATATAATGATCCCGTTAGTAGACACATCATTTGCATGTCGAAATACAGTCTCAGCATCAAAAGATACAAGAATATCTATAGATTCCTTATGTGATCGTATTTGTTTATTCGATACTCTCACAGTAAAATAGCTATGTTCTCCTTTTATATTAGAATAATATTCTCTTTTTCCAAAAATATAAAGGCCATCTTCTGCGCAAGTTTTTGAAAAGATATTAGCAGCAGAATCAACGCCACTTCCTTGGGCTCCACCAATCACCCATGTAAGCTCATTCAAAGTCTTATCTGTCATCGATATATCATATGATGCCTTCTATGTAATAAATATCTTAAAAATATATTTAACCTCCTCCTGTAACGGCATCATATAGACAACATTCACAAGAATTGGTTTCTCCACAGTATGGACATACACACATACATATTTCAATTGAATTTCCACAGTAATCACAGACATCTTCATTTTCTCCAATATGATCCTGAGTTGTGGTATCCATTTTTAATATAGTAATATACTTTCTTATAAATAATTATTAAGAGAAGTCTCAATTGTTGGTATTTAAAAAAAGATTTAAATTTTAACTATAATTAGTAAAATTATGTCTAATGAATTAGAGAATGAATTTGAAGAGGATTTGAAAGAAAGTTATGACGAATTCGAGAATATAGATAATATTGATGAGGGATAACTGAAACGAAGAAGAATAATACTATATAATTTGATATTAAAATCATATATAATAAACAATTTCTTTTATTATTCTAATTCTATAAATAAACAAAACGACTTTATTTTTCATGATTTCTGAAGATTCAGAATATGACAGATTATACAATACTATTTGTTCTGTTGTTGCAATTCTAAAAGATGAAGGAATAAATATACAAACTAAATTTGAAAAAGATTCCGGTTATGTTGGTTTGTATACGTCCAATACAACTATTCTAAAAAGAGCTAAAATTAGTTTAAAGGAACTATTAGAACTATCATATTCCACGGCTGAACACCATCCATATTGGAATATTATATATAATATTTCCGAAATAGCGAAAACTACGCTAGATAATTGGGATGAAAATATTAGTCATGATCAAATAAAAGAAATGCTCTGGAGAAATGAGGAAATAAAAAATAGTCTAAATAGATTAGAGAAAGAATATCAGCTCTAATTTTTTTAATTTATTATTAGCAGTAATATTAACCATATAAATTTAATATCATCAACAAATATTAGATTTATTTCATGAAATGGATCATAATATTGTTTGTAATCACATTAGTTTTTTTAGTCTTATTTAAATTTCTATATTTTGGAGGGTCAGATCCGTTTTTAAATTTGTCTAACAGCTTAGGAAATAATTCACAAACATCATTTTAT
>DATFCH010000043.1:0-2341 GCA_035253345.1 Nitrososphaeraceae archaeon | reverse complement strand
TTGTATTGATACGTCCTTATTTGAGTTATTCATTTACTAAAATATAACTATATTATATACAATTATAAATAAACAAATACGTCATTATAATATATTATGTATCCTAATTTTGGTACGGTACTTGTCCACCCAAAAATCATCAATTTTCAATAATATTAAACAGATATTTAAATCACCTTAATTTAGAGATAAAAATATATAGAAGTGTTATTATCTCAAATCTTCCCAAAATCATATTAGCAGATATAATAAGTTTCGATATAATATCTAGATCTAATGTAGTCACCCCGACTGTTAGTCCTGTATTTGAAAGAGTTGATGAAGTTTCGAATAATGCATCTATGAAATTACTTTTACTAAGAAAAGATATAGCTATTGCACTCAAAAAAGAAACTAAAATAAACAAAACAATCACGAATATGGCTTCTCTAAAAGCTTTATCAGAAAATAATAATGACGTATTCTTATTGAAATTATAAAAATGATGCTTATTTTCGGATTTGTTACTTAATTTAAATAGCTTTTGTTTATGATCATTCTTATTTTTATGAAATTGAATTGCAGTAGATGAAATCGATAATGGAATATTGGCATCTGAAGGTGGAGAAATACTAGAAGAATTTTTTATTTTTTGTAATATTAACAATATTCGAGCAATCTTTATTCCACTTGCAGCAGAAAACGCAGTAGCACCTATAAGCATCACTATGATAAGAATTATTTTTCCCATAATAGATAAGGAAGAAAGATCGATAAATTGAAATCCGGTTGTAGTAGATGCACTTATTATCTGAAATATATATTTTAGGAAGTCGTCTGAAGAAATGATGGGTTGTGTTATTAAAAAAATAACCGCAAAAAATAAGAGTGAACAAAGAAAAACAATTATTTCCCTACTCAATCTTTTACTTTTTACTTCTTTCCTTATAATCCCATAATAAAATCCAAAGGGTAATGCGGCTATGATCATCCCTACCATTATTACTGATAATTGATAAAGATTAATCGTACTAAAAATGTTAGAGTGTGGAGAGAATCCCCCAGTAGAAAATGTGGCAAATGACAAAGCCAAAGAATCAATCAAATCAATATTCCCAAGAAAATATATTAATAAAATAATAAAGGAAGTGTAAAGAACAAAAATTATACTAATAGTAGATAATAGTTGTTTGAATTTTTGCATTGCACTTCCCATTACATTTCTCATTGCAGCTAATCTAGTTTCAGGATAATACAGTGACATAATTAGATACACAAAACTCAAAGCACCAACCCATTGAGAATAAGACCGATAAAATACTAAACTATCAGGAAGTGATTCTGGTTCATCTATTAGAGAAATACCTGTAGTTGTAAAACCAGATGAACTTTCCAAGAATGAATTTACAAAAAGAAATAAATAATCATTCGTAACTTCAAATGGGTTGATATAGATATAAGGTAAACATCCATAAAGACTCAATAACAAGAAGCAAGAGACAACAACTATAGACGATTGTTTAAGATTAAGAGGACTTTTTTCACCTAATGTATTCATAATATAGCCTGTTAAAGAAATTGAAATAACAGATAGGTAAATTGCTGCCGCAGATTCTAGCTCTTTTAAACTTGTGCCAAGAATAGCTGGAACAATCATCAATATTCCAGCAAATTGCAAAATAAAACCCAAATTTCCAAAGATTGGTCGATAATTTTCTTTTATTGTTACTCTATAACTTGTAAAAGTTTTTTCTATCACTGAATTTCGAATCATCTCTGCAAGTGATTTTTGTGTAACAATTCCAATAATTTTTAGGTCATGTTTATGCTGAGAATCTATTATTGGAACCCTTTTAATCTTGTAAATCCTCATAAGTTCGATCGCTTGTTTAACAGATGATGTACTATTCAAGAGCATTATTGGAGATGACATTATATTTTTTAAAAAAACCAAATCAGAATCATCGCCTTTAATTACTACTTTCTCCAAAATATCACTATCAGTTACTATACCAATCGGGTTTTTATTAGAAGTAACTATAATTGTCTCAATATTTCTTGGCTGAGCAAGTTTAACTGCTTCGGCTACAGAAACGTTTTCATCAACCATGACAAATTGTTTACTAACATATAGTGAGACAGGGCGTCCTAATGGTTCAACCATAGATTTTCTTCAGAACTTTTTCTTAATAGAATAGTAACTTTTAAAAATGTTATGTTATTTTTGCATTTATTATATTGTTGAAATCATATTTTTAATTTAAATTTAAATATATCATAATAATTTTCATAACCATTCTTTTCTTGAAATTAATTTATCCAAAAAAATTATAGTCATAGATGTATTTAAATTTAAATGACG
>DATFCH010000042.1:0-2911 GCA_035253345.1 Nitrososphaeraceae archaeon | reverse complement strand
TTAATATTATGAATTATAATAGAATATTACGCTTGACAGGAACATAAGGATGAACTGATACAGATAAAGATTTTCATGGATGTTAATTTAAGATATTATTCACCTCTTCCTGTAAATTAATAATGAAATCATTCTTGTATATTGTATCGTTGTACATTGAAACAAAAAATTGTATCCAGTTATATACATTCATTTTTAACACACGGATAGTAATCGTCAAACGATTCAGTTCTATCCTTAATATTGATTGACCCGTTCCATCATGCTTTTCTCTATTGAAGGATGTAGAAGGTGTTTCAACTTCAGTATATTGCATGCTTGGTCATACCATGTTCCACCATCAGTGTATACAGCCATGTCTTCCATATTTATCGACTAGTGAATGAATAAATTTTTCAGCAACAAGCATATTTCTTTCTTCTGAGATAGATTCCCAAGATAGAACTATGTACTGGTTCTATACAAAGCCATAACCAGAAATGTTGATTTCCAACTTGAATAACAGTTTCATCTATTATAAAAGTAGATACTCTTTTCCTTTTGTAGATTTGAGAAGATCCAAACCTCTGAATCCAATTCCAGATAGAAACATGACTTCTTTGTTGATCCTTGAAAGGTTCCAATGCATTAGATGTTTTACGTAAACTCAAACCGTTTACTAATATTACAATTACAATTAATCTCAATTATCTACGTGATCCTTACGACCTGATGATGATGATGATGATGATGATAAGGATATTTTTTGTAAATTCTTAATTAACTCATTTTGTTCATCAATCTTTTTATGCATTTGATTAACCAATATGTGTTGTTGATGAATTATTTCATGAATATTACGGTCAGCTCTTCTATCTAAAATTAATATCAATAATCCTACTCCTAATGCTATTGTTATCTCTACTTCTTTGTCTTGTATTATTTCTGGTTCATCTAAAACCCATAATGATAGTGCAACAATTACAAGTGCTATCAGTCCAATAATTACTACCTTAATTTCATTCATTCAAGATAAATGTTGTTTAGCGATATTTACATTTTATAGCATTGAAATTGTTATTCAACTTTATTTCTAAAAGTAGATGAACCCGAGAAAACTACCGGCGTGTGGGGAGTAATACGGATAGCAGTTCTAAAATAAGGGGTCCCGTTTTTGGATATAAACTGGTAATATTTAGCTTTTGTTATTAGAAACTTAATTAAATTTTATTTTTATCTTTATTTTTAAAATGACTACTATTCCAATAATTAAGAATGTATTTATATCTTGTCAAACTTGTGAATCATTTCGATAATTAAAATATATCAAATGTTTTTGAAAATCAACAAATTCAAAGGAATATTTACAAAGCAAATTTTAAAAAATTTACTTTATAGAATTATATAATTCTATATATTTTATTATGGTCCGTCAGTACCTAGGTCGGTTGCTTCACCATTAGGGTCAGTTTTACCTTCAGACATTCCTTCAACTGTGGCATTGTTACCGTTGGTCATTCCTCCTGTTGTTCCATTATCACCACTTCCAGTCATTCCACTTGAACCTTCATCTTGTGCAAACACATTTACATATGCCATCGGTATTCCTACTGTAATAATTAATGCAAATGCTAGAATTGATGTAATAACTATTAAATGGATTTGAAATTGTTATTCAACTTTATTTCTAAAAGTAGGTGAACCCTAGAAAACTACGGGCCCGTCGGGAGTAGTGCCCTCCATGTAGTAGGGTTCTACTACACTGTGTTTAGCTTTTATTATCAGAAAATCAATCTAACAAATTTATTTTAATTTTTTGATTTCTTCAAATATAACATATCTATGCTTGTTCATGTATTGACACGATTATTTTAAACATATTGAAAATATAATGAAAACATTTTCATTCTATCATTAAATTCTTTTTGTATCAATTTAAAAAACCTGATTGGAAAGAATTAGATAAAAGAGTAGTCCATTTGTTCTTATATTCAAATGTGTAATTGTTATCAATGATATTTGTAGATTCCTATAAAAATAATTTTTTTTAACTCTATATACTTTTTTGTTACCGATAAACTAACTATATTATTTAGTTAGGTAGAAATAATTTGGAAAATATATAAATAAAAAAATTTAGATTCATGATTTGTTAAAGCTAGGAATTAACTAATATTTATATAAAAAGATAGGTTAATGTATATAACATAGTTTTACAAATTATCATATATTATATCATGAAGTCATCTTTAGAAGAAAGCAATACTAAGATAGAAGATATAATGTCTACAAATATTGTTTCCTTAGATATATCAAAAATAGCCTCTCACGCAGCTGATTTGATGACCGAGAAAAGGATAGGAAGTATTATTATAACTAAAAGTAACAAACCATATGGAATAATCACTGAACGAGACCTAGTAAGAAGATATACTCGTGATACACCTCTTGAAAGTTTGGCTTCACATCCACTTATTACAGCAGACCGCAGTACAACAGTTGAAAAAGTTGTAAAAATTATGTTAAAAAATGGAATCAGAAAGATTCCAATTGTCGACCAAAATAATCATTTAGTAGGTATAGTAACAACAACTGACTTGGTAAAGTTTCTCTTACCTAAAATAAAATCAAGTTTAGTTTTTTCTATATTACAAACTGTTACAAGAGGAAAAGGACCTAAATGTGATTCATGTGGTAGCTCTATTGAGATACAGTGGTGTGATAGTTGTAATAGGTTTATGTGTCTATCTTGTGAAGATGACGCACATACTATAGATTTACCGTAATATGATGAATATATGTATAATTTGTTTAAAATAAATAATAATTATCGAATACTCTAGATAATGAAAATCTTATTCATTTTGATAAGGAAAATTGTTAAGCAACTGGTTTACTTTTAATTTATCCTAATATCATTATTCTTATAGAT
>DATFCH010000041.1:0-11474 GCA_035253345.1 Nitrososphaeraceae archaeon | reverse complement strand
TGTCAAAAACAATTTACATACCTTCGATTTAGCACCTAAGTATAAGTTTATAATACTCTAGAACAAGATTCAACTTATCCCTATTTTCCAAGGAAGCAACTATTTTCTATCTATTTTTGTTGTATAATTAGAGTTCAACATCAATCGAAATAGTAATATGTTTATAACTAAAAGAAAATTTTTAACAGAATAGAATGACAAATGAAATAAAACATCAAGGTGAAGAAATAGATATCGCCATATTAGGAGGTGGTCCTGCAGGTTTACAAACCGCATTAGTTCTTTCTCGTACACGAAAAAAAATCATAGTTTTTGATACTCCCGAGCCTCCGAGAAATACAGCTTCTCATGGAGTTCATAATTTTCTTGGCTTAGATGGTCTTTTACCAATGGATATCCGTAAAATCGCATGGGAACAAATTAACAAATACAATTCTGCAGAGCTTCGCAAAGAAAAAATAGTAAATGTCATCAAGGAGAAAGACGAAAAATTTGTTATTACATCAGATAATGAAAGCTCCATCAGGGCAAAGAAAGTTATTCTCGCAGTAGGATACTATGATGTATATCCTGATATTCCAGGCTTTAAAGAGTGTTGGGGAGATACGATTATTTCATGTCCATTTTGTGATGGTTATGAAAATAAGGATCGTATTTGGGGTATTGTTGTAAATTCTAAAACGCAACTTGATTTGTTTCCAAAGATGATACAGAATTGGACTTCCAAAATCAAAGTTTTCTTATCTCCAAATATAGAGATAGAATCAGTATACCAAAATGAATTATCCAAGTTAAATATCTCTGTATGCAGAGGAATTATCACAAAAGTAAATCACAGTAGTACGAAAGTAGAATCAGTATCATTAGAGTCTGGCGAAAATATTCAAGTTGACACACTTCTCTGGATACTACAAGTAAAACCAATTCAGTTGATACAAAGACTGATAATAAACTTTGGTTTAGAATTAAATGAACAAGGCTATATTAAGACAAATGAAAAGCTACAAACAAATGTTAAAGGACTGTATGCAGCAGGAGATGTCAAGGGATCTAGTCCAATAGGAGCACTTGCTGCAGCTTATAATGGCGGTATAGCAGCAACTTCAATAGTACATGAATGGTACAATTAATTATTGGATCTCTTTAGATAGACTGCACAATGCAATACTTAATTCTGTATCATGTTCTATATTCCATTATGTGGAATTTCTAGAAATGGATAAGTAAATAAGATTGGAAACTAAAATATGACAAAAGATTCAGACTTGCAAGTTTCTCCAAGTCGACTGCCAATACGCGAACGTATTGGACTCGTTGTAAATGGGGCAAATGCAGCAACAGCAATAAAAACAATTGCTGCAGCCGAAATTGCGGGTATCCGGCAAATCTGGATGACTAATACTCCTTGGTTTCCTGACGTACTTACAACACTTGCAGCAGCAGCAATAAAAACATCTACAGTACGCTTAGGAACGGCTATTATACCAACATACCCACGACATCCTATAGTCCTAGCACAAGAGGTTCTTGCGCTCAGTGATATTGCACCAGGTAGATTGCGCCTTGGAATTGGTCCTAGTCATCGTGTTATTGTTGAAGATATCTACGGCTTATCTCAGACAACACCCTTGGCTCATCTACGCGAATATGTGAAAGTGCTGCATTCCATCTTCAGGGATGGAAAGTTAGATCATCATGGAGAATTCTTTAACATTGCAATAGAATTTTCTCGTACAGTTAACGTTCCAATATTAATTTCCACATTAGGAAAAAAGGCGTTTGAGTTGGCTGGAGAAATTGCTGATGGAGCTCTTTCATGGATGTGTCCTGTTCCATATTTGATC
Source organism: Nitrososphaeraceae archaeon (assembly GCA_035253345.1). Taxonomy (GTDB): domain Archaea; phylum Thermoproteota; class Nitrososphaeria; order Nitrososphaerales; family Nitrososphaeraceae; genus TH1177. The sequence continues at coordinate 9,630 of DATFCH010000041.1, read as the reverse complement.
CATACTGGAATTCCGTTATTACGTAAAGGAGCTACTGTCAATAGACGCTCAAACCCTCCTCTATTGGTAGCACATGTTCCCGTAGCACTTAGTCAAGATCACGATTCTGTAATGGTTGCAGGTCATAAAATGTGTGAAATGTATTCGAAACTTCCTTTTTATGCTAAAATGTTTGCTGATGCAGGCTTTCCCCTTACATCAGATAAGAAAGTAACTGATGAATTTGTTAATAATATGATAATCTCTGGAAATAAAGACACAGTAGCGACATCATTGACCAAACTTTTGGGTGCAGGTTTAGACGAGGTTATGGTAAGCTTGGTGCCTATTGTAGATGAGAAGTATGAGCAAACCCAACTGATGCGTCTGATAGGTCAGCTATAGTTGCTGTTACTGCAAGGAGCAACATTATCGTCATTGTATCACACTATCCGACTTGGTTTCTTATATTACATGTACCAAATATGTAATCGATGGAGGAATTGATAGAAAAGAAGGATAAGTTAAAAAAGATTATTTTTTGGTAATTTTCAGAAGATGACTTAATTAAAAATAAATGGTTTAACCTTTTTTAACAGTTAAGATAGATACCCTCTCCTTCTCTTTAAATACTTCTCTTAAATTTATAATACTCTTATTTTCTCTCAACTAGTGAATGAGAATAACAACAAGACAACAATAAATCACCATAAATCACAAACAAGTATTAGCTCTTTTCAAAAATTTCCGACATGTACTACAGTTCATAAACTAATATCGGACAAGTTTTGTATTGATATTTCAAAAAATAAAAATAAAAATAAAAAAACAATTATTAGAATTAACAATAGGAGATAAAATCTGTATTGTTAAACCTTCTTCTAATTTAGTCTGTGAAACATTTGTGAGAGGTATATTATCAAAAAGAAATAATGGTTTAGAATCTCCTTCTATATATGTACTTGTTACTGACAACAAATTTGACTTTTACAAGATTACTGATATTGCAGATAATGAATATCATATATTAGAAAAGGTCTTGGAAAATGTAATAGTAAAAAGAATGTTTACAATATATCATTTAGCAGATTTCTTGATGAGAGATCTTGATAAAGATATTAAAAAATTTAAATCTAAAAATGGTAATCATAACAGGAGATTTTTTTGTAAATGATCACCAAATTACAAAACAAGATAAAGATAGATTATATATCTTTAAATGATTGAATCAATTAATCAAGTTACAGATTCTATAATTCTAGTATTTTCTCAAATAAATTACCAAATCTTATCAATTATAGCTGAAATCCCTCATGTTTATGTATTGTTCTTGCAAATATGATTACTTTTTTGGATAGATAGTTATACAATATTATTAACATTGGAATATTTTTAGAATTTTAATAACTCATAACTCCCCTATAATAAAGCTCGAGAGCTCACTTCATTATAGGAGATTGTCACACAGTTATGAAAAGATTAGGAAGTAGTAAACTATTATGTAAATAAAATTAATTAATTAGATCCTGATTTTCATTATCTGCATTAAAAAAAATTAAACTTATTATCTAATTTAGATACTATCATAGCAATAAAGAACTATAATATATGAGCAAGGATAAATAAAGCATTGCATATTATTGTGTTAGTTTGTGTTATTTTGCAATAATTTTAATAAAATTATTTAGTTGTAAACACACTACTTAACTAATATTCATACAGGACTGTATATGAGTACGTTGTCTAATACTATACAAACAGAGTTTACTGATAAAAATAACCTTGATTGTCCAAATTGTAAAAATCAACAAATTATCTTTGATTCTAATAACGGGGAGATGATTTGTACTTCTTGTGGAATGATAGTAGAGGATAAGTTGGACTTTACTAGTATTGAATCAGAACCTATGAAAAATCTAGAAAATAATTTAAGTGTTGGAATGCCATTATCTCTTGCTCATTACGATAAAGGGCTTTCTACAACTATTTCTTTAGCAAATGTAGATGCATTTGGCAGTCAGCTAAATACTAATCAATTGGCTAAAGTAAGGACCATACGCCATTGGAATAAAATATCAAGCAATAACAGAAGTTATCACAGAAATTTGAAAAATGCCTTTGGTATATTGTTGAGAATTAAAGATAAATTGTCATTAAGTGATACAATAATGGAAAAATCCGCATATTATTACAGGAAGGTTGTGGAAAAGAGAGTTACAAAAGGACGATCAATTAAAGAATTTGTTGTTGCTTGTGTATATGTCGCATGTAGAGAAATGAATGTACCAAGAACATTAGATGAAATTTCTGAAATTGCTAATGCCGATAAGGTCTTTGCAGGAAAATGTTATAGATTACTATTACGAAATTTGAAAATCAGATTGCAACCTATTGATTCCACTACTTATTTGAGCAAAATAGCCAATAAAGGTGGCATAAGTAAAAAAACTCTTAATAGGGCTATTGAAATAATGTCCCAAATGAAGGAACACCCTTTTTCATCTGGAAAGGATCCAACTGCTTTATCTATAGCTGTACTTTATGCAGCATGTTTAGAACAAGGAGAAAACATAAGTCAATCGCAAGTTGCAATAGCGGGTGAAATGAGTGTTGTTACTCTCAGAAAACGCTTTCTGGATGTCAAAAAGATTTTCCCTCATATCCCAAATAATACAATAGAACTTCGAAAACAGAAAAAGTGATTATAAAAAGTAATATCTTTTTATGATTTATTTATCTATATCTTTTGTCAAGTCATATGGAAATTGTAAGTTAAGTTTGATATGGTATCTAAAATATTATAAGATATTACGATACTTAAAAACCGAAGCTTATTAATTTGATTGTAATAACATTCATTCTTTCATCTGCATCCAGATCATGGCAACACAAAATTGAACAAGTTTTTAAACTAAACTGCTTTTACTATTAATTGCTACTATCCTTGATTCAAGGGATTCACTGGGGTGTTATTGTAGCCTCTGACACCTTAAGAAACTATTATCATTATAACCGCCGAAAAATGAATCTATGGCTACATCAAGTTAGGAATAAACCATTCACCGGTAAGATGTTATATGTGGCTTTTATTATAGTACAAATAAAAATTTTATATGCGTTATAGATATTTGTGATAATTTTTGTTTTATTCTATAGCCCTTTGTCTACGAAGTAGTAAGGGCTATGAGTACATTGGGGATTTCTTATTTTTTTTTTTGGTAATTGAAAATGTTTTTAATATTATATAGTAATTAGAGACAAATTATCGATTAATATGAAACTAAGGTAAATGTTTCTTCACTATTTCAATCAGTTGAGCAATCGATATCGGTTTGTTAACAAAAAGAAACTTTTCTTTATCATATCTTACATCTGCATATGCTGACATCAGAATAACTTTAAGATTAGGATTGATATGGATTAATTTTGTACATAATTCATTGCCATCCATTATTGGCATTTTAAAATCTGATATTACCAGTCCATAGTCTTCTGGACTTTTTTCGATATGGTTTAATGCTTCAAGAGGATTAGTAAAAGCACAAACTTTGAAACTATTCAGTTGTAAAGCTTCTGAAAATAAATTAACCAGATCAGCCTCATCGTCAATAATGACGATAGCCTTGGTTAACATTTCTATAAATAAAACAATCGACTATTTAAATATGGAATTGATATTTAGTCTTGGAATATATAATAAAATGAAATTTAATCTCAATTTGTATAAAAAAAGAAATCTACTTTGTTAAATTGTTTAATTAAAAATTGAAATTTTTTTATTAGAAATTTATAGTTACCCACTATCTATATAATTGCTTAAAGATTCATGTACTTGTTGACTACCTCTATAAATTGTGGGACAGTCAAAGGCTTTTTAAAAATCTCTAATTTGAGTGTATTATTAATAATATTATCATAGCCAGTTACAAATACCATCTTGATTTTGGGATTTATTTTATTTATTTGACTAGCTAGTTCACATCCAGTCATTAGTGGCATTTTATAGTCTATTATGATAAATTTAACTTGTTCTGGATTTTCGCTAATATAATCAATTAAAAAATAAGGATTTACAAATCCTATAACAAGATATCCTTGCATATTGATAACATCAGTAAAGAGATTTAATGTATCCTCATCATTATCCATTATTGCTATTTGAGGAGTAGAAAAATCCATGATGTTATATAATTGCGATTGGATTACATAATATTTATAGGCATTAATGCTAAAAAAATGATTATATTTTAATTATTATAAACTTTTTGTGTAATTGAATCAATATAAAATAAATGAAAATTGATTTGATTCAATCCTGAATCTTTCAAGGAAGTTGATAAAAGATCAAGGTGGGGGATAAATTTTTTTGGGAATTTGCTTTTGATAGTAAATCTATGTATGTAAAACTCAATAAACCTTTGAATAAGACCGAAATGAGATTAAAAAACAATTTACACAATAACAAAAATATATGCTTATCCAATGTATTATTGATTGTGATCTATTTGGATTATCTGACAAGGAGAGAATGAAATACGTAGGAGATGCCTTGTTGCACAACTATGAAAATTGATAATACGAGATAAAATTTTGACAGGAACAAATTGCTAATATATATTCTCTATATAATAGAAGATTCATTAACTTAATCAAAATAAATGAAAATCATAGTTATTCAACAAAGCAGAAGGAGAGAAAACTGGTAGATCAATATCATTAACATCATATCAAGATACAAAAAATAGCATTAAATGATAAAACAGCAACATCTTGTATAAACAACTTTGGGAAAATTGGATTTGTAAATCATTGTCGTAAGCGTATAACAGAAATGGAACATCTTCAAAAAATTACTTTAAGACAATTAAACTCAGAACTAGATAAAAAACCAGAGAAATAAGACAAAAAAAATTTTAATTCTATCTCTTATAAATTCTATAAGACAGATAATATACAATTATGTCAAATGGGAATTGGTATGCCAGTCCATGCAAAGATGAAAGAAATTCTTAACTGAGGAACATCTAATAACAGAGTATTAGAACGGGACAAAGAAGCAGAAAAACAAGAGGAAGAAGAAAGATTGAGAGAAGGAGAAGAAATTTATAAAAAACAAATGGAAAAGGCTGTTTTCTTTAATCCTCAATACGAGTAAATTTTTGTTAATTATTTTTATTAGATAGAATAAAAAATCATTTCAACAACAATGAAAGTAATAGGAACAGCAGCAATAGTAGTAGTTTAGTTATTGTGGTCTTAAAGCCTCTATAGGAAGCGTTTTTGATGCTTTCAGAGAAGGCAATAATCCTGCAATGGTACTTAAAAACACAGAAATGGTCCATACGGCTAAAAGATTTTCAGCCAAATATATTGGCGTAATTGGCTGATCATTTTGAGATGCACCTGCAGATAAAATATATCCTCCACCAATTCCTATTAAAATCCCAATAGTAGCTCCAATTAATCCAATAAGAAAAGATTCAGTTAAAAAAAGAGCCAAAATATCAGTATTTTTTGCACCTAATGCTTTCAACGTTCCTATTTCTCTAGTTCGTTCGACCACTGATGTATACAAAGTGGTAACTGTCCCTACAGCTCCAACAACCAATGAAATTATAGCTATAGTCAAAAGAAAAGAACTTAGTCCTGAGGTAAATTCCTTTATTGTCTCTAATATTGCTTCAACTGTAGTTATTCCTATATTGTTTCCATAGAGTAACCTTATTTCTTCTTCGACTAGAGGTACTAAATCAGCAGATTGAGCCATCACTATTAATGAATCATATTTATTTGCTTTTTGAAATAAAGAATTACCTGTGATCAAATTAAAGATAATAGCATTATCGACTGTAGGATTACCTGTTCGTTTCATAATTGCAGAAACAACAAAATTTTTTGTTTCTATTTTCTCCTTTGCAGTAGTTGGATCTATATATGAGTATTCTGCTCTTACAGTTTCACCTAAACTTAGGAATTCATTTTCTTCACCTGGCGGTAAAGCGACATCACTAGGTATTATTATAGCATTCGGATCAGAGGGTCTAATTGATGAGCCTTCTTCAAATTCTAATGTTGGAGTAATTAATAATAGTTTAGTTGGATCAATTGAAAATGCAGTAGTAGTTCTGGATTCCCCTTTAGATATTAGAGTTACTTCAGCCTGAAATGATGGAAAAACGTCTTCTACAGAAGGTAAAGAATTGATTCTATTCATCACTGCTGAATTTAGAACTATTTTAGGAGGAGGAGGCGGGCCACCTGATAATCCACCTGCTTGAAGATTTTGTTGAGAACTACTAATAAATAAAACATTTGGAGCAAGGTTTTCAAATTGCTTATTAAAGAAAAATGTGAAACCGGCACCCAAACCACTTACTGCAATTAGCAAGCTACTACCCACCATTACCATTAATATAGTTAGAATAGATCTAACTTTTCTATCTCGTAGTGCTTCAAATGCAAATAGAAAGACTTCTTTAATATGTATCATTTCTCATTATCTTCTCTTTCCCTATCAAAAAGTTCATTTGCTGCATTATCAAACAAAGAATAATCTTTGTTCTTCAATTCATCATCATTATTTTCATTTCCAATTCCAAATTTAAATGATGATAACGATGATTTTTTTCGTCTTTTAACATAAAGAATAACTATAATTGTTGTTACTATTATAATTGCTATAATTATTATAAGTATAAAATAATTTTTAAATATAACATCAATAATTCCAATAGATTGACTTTCACTTTCATTTTCACTCTCTCTTTCTTTTGGTAAATCAACGTCTACTGTTCCATTTAAAACTGTATGTTGAATTTGTCTCAAGTCATTGCTATAAGTTACATTTAAAATGAATGAATATTTTTCTGATATGGGGTTATCATTTAATTCAATTGGGATACTAAAAGGCAATGGAGAATTAGCATCTAGATCACCAAGATATTGTTCTTGCGGTTTAGACAAAAAAATTGTTTTACCTTTGTAAATGTTATTATTACTGTTATTGTTATTTATTGAATTTGAAATTGGTTTTAAATTCAATAAATCCACCTTTGTAAATAATGCTCGTATATTTCCTTCATTTAACAAATTACCGCTAAAATTAGGTACATCTCCAACTTCTCTAATTTCAAAGTCATATCCGGTAATTCTTATCTGTCCTTCTACATATACTCCAAGAAATAATGATTCTTTTTTTAATTCTTGATTAGAAATATAATCAATATTAATAGAAAATTCCACTGGAGTATTAGATATCCCCTCTGCAGCAAATATTTTAGTATTGAGATCATAATATGATTGTGGATTCATAAAATCAAATGTCCATCTAGAATTACCCAAAATCTCAATTGAGTCTTTTGGCGAAACATTCAAATTTACTACAAGATCTGTTAGTGGATTCGAAGTATTTTTTGCATTATTTTTAATTCGGAATTTTAAATCTTCTATAGTTCCAGAAGTAAGTATTACAGCATTGCTATTATTATTTGATGGAGATATAGGAACATTTTCAAATATTGGAATAATATTGAAATTTGAAGCTTCAGGCATAGGAGAAACTATAATACCAATAGAGGACTCTGATTCTTGTTTGTTGCCATATGAATCACCATATGCCAATTCTAATATTAAATTTTGAACTGATTCTTCGGCAGAACTAGATATGTATATAATTGGTTTAATTATGACAGAAGAGTCAGGTGGCATTGTACCTATATTAAATGTTTTATTTCCTATATTAACAGCCGGTATGAATGAAGAAGGTGACATATTAGTTAAACTCTCGCTTCCACTTATTGGTTTTTCAAATTCTTTTATTGTGGCTACAACTCCACTAGCATAAGAGCTTCCTTTGTTTCTTATAACTAAATCTATCTCGTGATATTGTCCTGTAGTTAAATGTATCTCTTTTTTAGTATTTTTTGCTAACGATGCATCTAGAATTACTTTTCCTGGTATAACAAAATCAATGGGAATAATTGAGGTAATTTTTCCTTTTTCAAGTACTTTAGAGTATACTATTTTCAAAGAAGAATTGTATTGTCCAATATGTGTATTATTTAATATATTAATATCAAAAAATAACGTAAAAAGGTCACCCGTTCTTACTATTGAATTATGGCTGGCAGTTGAAATATTATTAAAATCTGTTATTCCGTTGGATGTGTTATTATTTATATTTTGGTTATTAATATTTACGTATACAGCATCTTGAAAACCTTTTGGAAGAGTTAAAAATCCTTTTACTGCAGTTATATCCGTTCTTGCTGTATTAACTAATTCTATAGCAAGAGTAGAAATACCTTCTCCCGGTTCAACTTCTTTTTCTATTTTTTTAGTATTATCTGTAGTAGTCGTTGTTGAAGATTCTATTTGTTCGGAGGATGCAGCAGTAGAAACCGATTGCGAGCTCTCGGTCCAATACGATTGTTGAAATTCAATATCTTTTTCTTCTAATTGAGCATAAATAGTAACAATACTTTTTAGACTTGGAAGATAAAATATAGATAACACTATTATTACAATTGAACATAAAATAAAATATTTCATAAGAGTAGTTTGCTTTCTCATTCTGAGTTTAATATAAAATTATAATTATTGCTTTTACATATGTTTTTGTTTTGTATATTTGTTATTATAATCTTAATTACTATTGTTGAAGATTTCTTGTTTTATCATTCCATCTTTGATAAAAATCATTCTATCTGTCTTTCTAGCCAATTCATCATTATGTGTTACCATTATTATAGTCCTTTGTAAACGTGATGAAAGTTTTTTAAGTAAATTAAAAACTTCATTACCTGTTTTTGTATCCAAGTTACCCGTTGGTTCATCTGCAAGAATTATAAAAGGATTATTAAATAAAGCCCTAGCTATGGCAACTCGTTGTTGCTGTCCACCACTTAGGCTAGAAGTTTTAAGATACGCCTTTTCTTTTATTCCTAAAAGATCAAGAAGTATTAATGCTCGTCTTTTTCTTTCACTATCCTTCATACCATTAAGTAACCCAGATATTTCTACATTTTTTATTACTGTAGTCCTATATATTAAATTAAATGATTGAAAAATAAATCCTATTAGGTTGTTTCTTAAATATGCTAATTCAGATTCATTTGCTGTAAATAAATCAATGTTATTAATGAATATTTTACCTGAAGTTGGCTTATCAAGAGCACCCAATATATTCAATAATGTAGATTTTCCACTACCTGAAGGTCCAATTATTGATACAAATTCACCTTTATTAATTTTAAAATTGATTTTATTTAAAGCAGTATATGCTCCGGCAGGAGTAATAAAAACCTTTGAAATATTTTCTACCCTTAATATTGCATCTGATGTATTCTTTTTTGATTTTTTATAATTGTTATTATTACCTTCTTTTGTTTCAATCTGTGTTTGTTCATTTGTATTAATATCTTTACTATTAAATATAGGATTTGAATTTTTTATTTTATTAGAATTATCTATCATATTTGATTTTATGTCTAGTATTTTGGTTGAAATATCTCTTCACAATTGCCTGCTCTATCATCGCCTTCCTCTATATTAAAGTCAATTATGACATCTATTCCATCACCACAATCAAAATAATCAGCACCGTTACCACCGGTTAGAACATCATCACCTACATCACCGTACATTTTATCA
>DATFCH010000040.1:0-7504 GCA_035253345.1 Nitrososphaeraceae archaeon | reverse complement strand
AAATTTAAAATTAAAAAGTTTTTTTTCCGTGTTTATTTTATAAATGGAAGATTAACCATATTCTATAATTTTATTTAAATTTGTAACAATTTTGTCACATTAAGCAAAAATAAATTGTAGTGAAAATATCTTTTAAGATTGAGCCCAGAACATAATAATAAAACAGTTACAAATATTTTAGCAATGTTAAACCTAAGTTAATAAATCATTGGTAATTATATAATTATATAATTTCAAAATTAAACAAAATGGTTTACAAAATGATGTTACTACGAAATTCACAATTGCTATTTTTATTTATTTATTTGTTTTAAATCATAGCAGTCAATATTTACAAGGAAGTTCGTCACTTAAGCAGGATCACAAGACTAGTGTGATAATTTTAATATAGGTTATAGTTGTTTTTTGCCAATAATTTTAAAATTTTTGGTGTTAAAGATATGAATCTGAAACCGATATATTATTAAAAAAATGATGTAACAACTTTGAAAGTTACATATACAGAATTTATATTATTTCATAACTTTCATTTAGAGATAATTGAAGTATATAAATAAAGATGATGAAGATATTTTCATATATTCGAATTGATAAAATAATATTGTAAATAGAATGACTATGGTCAACCGTGTTGAAACTACACCTGAAATAGTTTCTGATATTTATAAAAAATCTCGAAAGAATATTTCATCATTCAAAGCAAAAACTCAACAACGTGCTCTTACGTTAAGTGAAAAAATATTAATAGGCCATTTTTTTGATATCGAAAATGATTATCAAAACCAAAATTTACAAAGAGGAAAGAGCTATGTGTTTTTACGTCCTGATAGAGTTGCATTACAAGATGTAACAGGACAAATGACCCTTCTGCAATTTATGCAATCTGGTTTAAAGCGCACAACTGTACCTACCACTGTTCATTGCGATCATTTAATTCAAGCAAGGATTGAAGGTGTATCCGACACCAAAGCTGCACTCTACGAGAACAATGAAGTTTATAAGTTTTTGGAATCCGCCTCGAGAAAGTATGGTGTAGGGTTTTGGAAACCTGGAGCAGGTATTATCCATCAAGTTGTCTTAGAAAACTATGCTTTTCCGGGAGGTTTGATAATTGGAACTGATTCACATACTCCCAACGCTGGAGGACTTGGGATGATAGCTATAGGAGTAGGAGGATTGGATGCCGCTGAAACTATGGCAGGTATGCCTTGGGAAATACTGTATCCAAAAAGAATAGGAGTTTTTCTGACAGGAGAGTTGAATGGATGGACAGCCCCAAAAGATATTATTTTGTATGTAGCATCAAAATTAACAGTTTCTGGTGGTACAAATGCGATAATAGAATACTTTGGTCCTGGTTGTAAATCAATTAGTTGCACAGGAAAAGCCACAATAACCAATATGGGCGCAGAAATTGGAGCAACCTGTTCAATTTTTGAATATGATACAAGAATGGAAACATATCTGAGAGCGACTAATAGAGGCGAAATTGCTGACCTCGCCAACAAAAATATAGACATTTTAACTCAGGATACTGATGTTGAAAACGAGCCCGAAAAATTTTTCGATCGAGTAATTAGAATAGATTTATCTACTTTAGAACCACATATAGTTGGCCCACATACACCTGATCTGGCTAGGCCAATTTCACAGATGAAAGATGACGTTATAAATAATAACTATATAGACGAAATTTCAGTAGCTCTTATTGGAAGCTGTACAAATTCGTCCTATGAAGATATGTCTAGAGCAGCTAGTATCGCTGAGCAAGCAGATGAGAACGGCGCTAAAACAAAAACGTCACTCTTAGTAACTCCAGGCTCTGAAATGATTAGGGCAACAATAGAGAGAGATGGGCAAATTAAATTACTCAAAGATATAGGTGCTACGGTTTTAGCGAATGCTTGTGGCCCATGTATAGGTCAGTGGAGAAGACCCGAAATAAAAAGTGGCGAGCGTAATACAATTCTCACGTCCTACAACAGAAACTTTCCTGGAAGAAATGACGGTAAAAGAGAAACTATGAATTTCATAGCTAGTCCTGAGATTGTAATTGCATTATCTCTTGTTGGCAAGCTATCATTCAATCCTCTTACAGATATAATTGAGGGGAAAGATGGCAAAGCATTTTTGCTTAAACCGCCACAAATAGCCCCAGAAGTCCCTTCGAATGGATTTGAAAATGTCCTTGATGTGTATGTCAAGCCTGCGGATGACCCAGAAAATGTAGAGGTAATTATCAATAAAGATAGTGAAAGATTACAAAAACTTGAACCATTCTCGCCATGGAATGGGAAGGACTTTATTGAGCTCCCTATTCTTGCAAAAGTCAAGGGAAAATGTACAACTGATCATATTTCTCCAGCAGGGGCATGGTTAATGTATAGAGGCCATATTGACAAAATAAGTGACAATCTGCTATTAGGAGCAGTGAATGCATTCCATGATGGGATGATAGGAAGTGGTAAGGATATAATTAATGGTAAAATAGAATCTTATCCTCACATTGCAAGGGAGTACAAAAAAAATAGTCTGTCGTGGATTATAATAGGAGATACAAACTATGGAGAAGGCAGTAGTCGGGAACATGCAGCAATGTCTCCTAGATATCTAGGATGTGCAGCAGTCATCTCTAAAAGTTTTGCCAGAATTCATGAAACAAACCTGAAAAAACAGGGAATTCTAGCTCTTACTTTTGAGGATCCTTCCGACTATAATAAAATACATGAAGAAGACAGAATAAGTATAATAGATCTTGATAAACTAGAACCATCAAAACCAGTAAAATGCAAAATAATTCATTCTGAAGGTAACAAAACGATAGAAGAGGTAATTAAATTAAAACATTCATATAATAATCATCAACTAGAATGGTTTAAATCAGGTTCAGCTTTGAATGTACTTAAATCGAAGACCAAACAACATACTTAATTTTACAATTATACAAATAATAAAACCTTTTCATAAAGAGATAAAATAGGGACTAAAGATTAAATACAACTTTCATTGATTCCAATTAAGATTTAAGATTTTATCATTAAATATTGAATGGCGATATAAAATTCAAGAAATTTATTCCTTTATAGCTGATGCAATGTTGGGAAAAATCGCTAGAAAATTAAGGATTTTGGGGTTTGATACTATATATATTAACAATATTGAAGATGATGCAATTTTAAATTTATTATTTCAAACGGAAAGAATTTTACTAACTGCTGATAAAGGATTATTTTATAGATCAAAAAAGTATAATTTGTTATCTATTTTTTTAAATAAAAATACAGAAATTGAAAATCTAGTAACCATTTTTAGAAACTTAAATATAAAAAATATATATCTAAATTCAAATTATTATAGATGTTCAATTTGTAATAATAAGCTCACTTTTATAGAAAATCCAGATACAATAAAAAAAGAAGTTCATCAAAAAATATTTGAAAATAATAAAAATTTTTTTAGATGTTATGAATGTAATAAATTATACTGGTGTGGAAGTCATATTAAAAAAATATCTTTATTAATTGAAAAAATTAATAATATTTTGAATATAAATAATGTGTAAATATTTGCATCTTTAAGTTTTGAAATACTTTTACATAGTCAATCTCCAATATTAATTACAATTTCAATTTAATTATGAATCATTTTTCTTAGCTATAAATGTACTTAAACTATATTAAAATATTTAACTCTATTAGTTATTATAAATACAAACTGAAAGAAAATTTATAGAGATTATCGAAATAAATTTGAAATAACTTTGATATAGCTCAATAAGTATCTAAATATTTTCCCTTAAATTAATTAATTAAATGAATACAAATGAAATATAAATATAATTATCATCATCAAGATGACATAATTTAGTATAAATAAGTAGTTTGAAAAAACAAATCGCAGGATTATTGGTTAAACCTCATTAAAAGTTAAGTTTTAAATATCATTTAAATTACCTAATTTTTCAACTATCCTACCTATACACTTAGTTGTTTTGTTTAATAAATCCAATCTAGCATATTCATTTGGTGAATGAGATTTACCATATTTATAAGATGATCCTATACAGACACAAGGTACATCTAGGAGATGTATAAAGTAATACATAGGACCGGTCGCGGCTGAGGATATACTCTTTATTGCAGAACCAAAAATAGTAGTAGCTGACTCTTCTATAACTTTTATAAATGGAGAATCAACCGGTTTAGTACGTGCCGGCCACTCCTTTTGTAATAATTTAATTTCCAAGAGTTCTTTTGTAAAGCCACATTGTTCAAAATGGTCGCATAACCTTTTAAACTGCACAATCGGATCCATATCTGGTACTAAACGAAAATCCAGCTTTGCAATAGCGTTATAAGGAATTATTGTTTTAGAACCTTCTCCACTATATCCAGCTAATATACTGCTTATATTACATGTTGGTGTTCCTTGATAAAATTTTTTTACATTTATGCCGTGTAAATTGTTTAAAAATCTATTTATACCATATTCTTTTTTGAATATTTCCTCATCAAATGGTTCTTTATCTAATATTGCAAGTTCTTCACTTGAAAAATTCCGAACTTCTTTATACCAATCCTTAATTAATATTCTACCATTTCTATCGCGTAAAGTATTGAGGGCATCTATCAGAATCCAAGCAGGATTTTCTATAAGCGGGGCAAGACTAGAATGAACTTCTCTTAATGGTCCTCCCTTTGATACAAGTTCAACATATAATATCCCTTTTACACCCAACATAATGATTGGTCGTTCTTTTTCGTCTATATAACCAAATTCCCATATTACTCCATCACATTTCAATTTTTGTTTATATTTTAAAATAAACTGTTCTAAGTTTGGGCTACCAATTTCTTCTTCCCCCTCTACTATAAATTTAACATTGCAGGGAACATCACCATAACTTTTTAAAATATACTCAATTGCCTTTATTCTTGTTATTAATTCGCCTTTATCATCAGATGCACCCCTTCCATAAATATAATTTCCTTTAACTCTTCCACTAAAAGGATCTCGATTTTCCCATAATTCTATAGGATCTTCTGGTTGTACATCGTAATGGTTATAGAATAACAGTGTCTTACCCTCAGGATTTTTTTTTGATTTTACTTCTCCATATATTAACGGGGGAATAAAGTTAAAATTATCAACCTGGGATCCATTTTTGAGAGATTTATTTTTATAATCATAATTCTTTTCATGAAGATAAAGTAGCTCTGTTCTGATTCCGGCTTTTTCCATTACATTTTTTACTAAATGAGCACATTCAACAATCCCATTTTTCTTGGCTGAGACACTTGGTTGTCTTATCAACATTTGAAGATCCGTCACAAGATCATTCATATGCGAATCGACTATAGAGTTAATATTTTCCAAATTAATTAATTTTTTAGATTGTCTCTCTATATATTTAATTATATAAAAATTATGAAAAATAAATAATAAATATTGAATAGTATTTTACTTGATTAGACATTCTTACATTATTGGGCGATTATTCTTTGTTCTTTCCCAAATATCAGAAATTATTTCAACTACCGTTTGATCAATTGAACCATTAAACTTTTTATCCCATAGATTAGCCACATATCCGCTAGGAGAAGTTTTATTTTTCACTCTTTCTTCTAAGATATTCAAAAATTCAGGTTTTATATTCAAATCAAATAATCCTTTTTTGGCATATTCGAGCTGAACTTTAATTGTATCTATTAGTGGAAAATGAGAAGCAGCATCAAAACCCGATTGTACAGAAGCTTGTCTTTCCTCCCTTAATATTGAAAGATTTCTCAAAAATTTTGAGCCGTTTGACTCTTCAAGTATCACCTTAGAAAGATATCCAACAAAAAATTCGATCATAGCCATTAATGCTTTAGGAGCTGTCTGAACTGAAACTATCCTTGTTTCAACTCGATAATATTCCGAATTCAATCGTATGCGTACGTCATCATGTCTTTCTTTTTCAAGCTCGAAATAATCCTTCGCAATTATTGGTTTTCTGGATTTTATATAATCAATATAATCATTAATATTCTTTGGATATGTAACGATTGCTGGAAATCCAGAATTTTGTTGCTCCGAATGATCATATAGAAATATTCGTGGTTCATGAAACGAAAACACTTTACCCGCAAAAAGCTTGCTATTTGCTCCAAGCACAATTACAGATGATAAAAGATTTAGAATATGATTAAACATCCAAACTGCATAGGTAGGATTTCTCCCTTGAAGATGAAAATGAAATCCCTGTATGGCTGCAGGAATATGGGCTGCTTTGAATTTTCTACCCTCCAATTCAATATCAGAAAATTTATTTTGCCATTCAAATAATTTCTTGTATCTATCTTTATCAGTTATTACATTATCTTTGAGTATATTCGGAGAGGGGTTCGCTCCAAGAAAGACTGGAATGACCATTTTATTTTTATATACTTTTTGAATTGCTTTTTCTAAATGATCAATAATAAAATCTTCATACAAGATTTCAAGATCTGACAAATTTGTAAAAGATAATGGTGGAGTTTTAAATTCAAATTGGCATGATCCATATTCATAATCTATCATACAATTAGAATCTCTAAAAAATTGAGAATTGAGTAACTCTTCAATAAGTGGAGAAGCGTTAACAATGTCTCCCTTATCATCTAACAAACATGCTTCAACCTCTGTTCCTACCTTAAAGAGTTGATCATATCTTTCAGAATCAGCTCTTGCTTTTAATTTTAATTCCTCAGCCTGAGATTCAATAAGCATGTCATGATTTTCCATATTTAATAAAAGTCATTCTACATTATATTTCTTTAAATATTTCTAAAGTATTAGTGGTATCACATATTATATTATGAAACAATACCAACATTAAGAAACTATTTAAGGCTACTATAATTTTTTCTATTATTATTTAATTACCTTTAATTACCCATTTTTATTTATTCATCTTTTTTTTATATTATTTATCAAGTGAGCAAGAGGTTAATGTTAATTATTATCCTCAAATTCAGAATTCTTGATAAAGTTTAGAAGTCATTATATCTTTGCTATTTTGATACTTATTACTAGTGTCATATTGGCGATCTATATTGCCAGTAATATCATTATAATAAATCTGACAAATAGTAACAAAAGGATATATTTTTGTTTTTTTAATAACAGAAATAGGAATTGTCCAATGACCCGAATACCCGATATCACCAAATCCCGCACTATTAATTAGGTTAATGTGGAGTCTCGCTATTGAGGATCGTGTTTTAATAATTGGAACCAAGTTTTTTGTGACTGTATATTCTACTGTTCTACCAAGATAGGCTTCACCTGGCTCTAACAATAATCCATCATTTGGAATTTTAATAACTTTTGTAGAATTGTCTTTTTTCATATCCAAGAAATCACAATCATAATATTTTAGTTCATTAAATAATGTTAGATTATAACTATTTGGATTAAGGTTTTTTATGTTAAATGGATCGATTGCTATATCCTTATTTAAACGATTTAGAATTTCATTTCC
>DATFCH010000039.1:0-2618 GCA_035253345.1 Nitrososphaeraceae archaeon | reverse complement strand
TATAAATTTTAAAATATTAAGAGTTACAATACATTTATTATCCTAGTCTGAACTACAGAAAATATCAATCGGAAAGATTCTTCTTTGTCCAGACTATGATATGTTAAATAATTTTTTCGATTAGAGGTTTAAGTTTATTGTATCTTACGAATAACTTTTATTTATTGATTCATGAAATTCTCATTTTCTGTATTGACTATATGAAACTAAATATAATACCCAAATAACTTATTTGAAAAAAGAGAAATGATCTAAATTTGGTAACTATGATATAATATTATGTTTACCGGTTACACATTAAATTCATTTTAAGATTTATTAATGATACTCAGACCAAATGCTGTAAACAATAAATTTGAACTATAACTTGATTATTATATCTCTGTATAATCAAGTCTCAATCGTTTAGACTATCAATCAAATTACTAAGTCTTTGTTTTTTATTATTTTGCAACTTTTCTATTTTCGCCAAATATTGTCTATATAATTTCAAATATTTCCTCCAGTCATCTTTCCCATAATCATAACTTAAATTATAATGACTTGCTTCAGGATGAAGATATCTTTGTACATCTGAATTTATCAACCAAATCTTGTCAATTACATTCTCAAATTCTTTGTCTATTCCTTTTTTCTTACATATAAGTAAAAAGAATGCAAAATATAAAATATTGTTTTCTAATTTATTTAATTCGTCATGTATAGTAGGATTATAATTTACCTGATGAATATTACTTTTTGATAGTTTGTTATTATAAAAGATGGAATAGTCAGAAATAATTTTTGATATCCCAGTAAAAACTAATAAATTTAACTTATTTATTATTTCATTTTTTTGGATAATTTTAGGCCATACCATAATGGACTTGAGTAATAAACATTGCATTAAGTATTTTAATATGAATAGCGGTAGTTGCACATAAATTATCATCACCATAAAATTCTTATCTCTATTTACTTTATCATTATCTGGTAATAAAATTAAATCTGGTACAGCTGCTTCTATATTTTGAAGGAAATTATTAAATTCCTGATTAAAATCTTGTATTTGTTTATTAAGAACAATTAGTATATTATCATTACGTAAAAATAATTTATATCTTCTAGAATTAGGCTGATCCTTTTTTAATATGATTAGTTCATCAATTTCTAATTCGTTTAAAATTTTTAGTACAGTTTTTTTTGAAGCGATATTTTTAACTCCTCTTACTAAAGCCTCTTTTGTGCAACCTGGGTTATTGCTTAAAAATTTCAGGATTTCTTCTTTGCGAAGATTATCATTTATCTCTTTCAAATCTTTATCAACCATTTTTTTATTTAGGTATATTTCAAATTGAATTCTAATCTGTGTACATTTGTATTCAAATGGATATATTAATTTATAGAGTCTTTTTAAATTATAGTAGAAGAATTTGAATATTTAGACCTCTATTATCAATCAGTTCATAGAATAAGCATAAGGAACTAACTAATAGTTAAATTATCGATGAATTTATTAGAATGCTATAAAATTAATATATAAAATTCTATATTAGATTTGTCTTTATATGATTTGAAAATATAAAATCTATTTCAGAAACACATTATTTTCCTAGATGAATGCTCATAATTTTTAATTTTCAATTGATGTATTATCTAAACTACTTTTTCAAGCAATACTTAATTACAAAGGTAAGTAAATATTATATAGATATGTATATGGTATGATATATTTTTCTACATTATTATGGATATTATTGTCAGTGGTGGCATTATTTTCTTAATTTATTACATACATAAAATAGCCAATCTTTTGCATTATTTAGGATTGTGTGTTTAAAAAAAATAGGAATTTTGTTAGTAAAAAAAGTTAAAGACTTGAATTTGTGATTTGTTAGAACATAAAACTCCAACTTTTGAGCATTCAAAGCTAGTGAGAGTGTCTCCGAATGTGCATTTAATTACATGTGTCTTAGGATCAATAGCAAAAGTAACTCTCGATGCTGAAGAATACTTTATATAACATTATTAAGATTAGATTTAATTTTTTTGTTAATTTGTCCTTCGCTTAAAAAATAATTTGCGAGGACAATCCATTTGAAGTTAAAGAACTAGTTTCTTCCAGTTCTACATAACCTTTTGTTGATGAGTTTGTAAAGTCGTTATAGATATAGCAGATATTATCAGATCTCTTGCATTATAATAAGTTAACCACTTGTTGCACCCTTTGAAATATTTATAGAATAATTTGTATTATTATTCTTTGTTTGTGAATGAACATTTAATATTACATATTTAGTTATTGAAGTTAACACTACTAATACAATAGCAATAAAAATTGAGATTCTTGTTGTCATGCATCTTAATTCTTTTATCAATATGATAAGAGGCTTTTAATTTGTCTATTTTATGATAATATGAATATTGTAATATCATAAATATTTGTTAAATTTTAATGTATTATATTGAATGTCAGATATTAACAGAAATATTATAAAATATTTGGTAATTTATGAATTTAGAGCTCATAGTAATTGATTTGAATTGTAAAGATACATAAATGAGGTGTTGTGTTACCCTTCTAATCTTTATTATTAATATTATTATTATTGAAAAACCAAAAAAATATTAGTATAGAT
>DATFCH010000038.1:0-2436 GCA_035253345.1 Nitrososphaeraceae archaeon | reverse complement strand
CAAAATCCTCTATAAAATCGCCATCCAATCCAGAATTGAATTGGAGTTGCTAATGCCAAAAGTATGTAATTTGTATATTCCATCATTACCATTGGAAAGAAATGTCCTAAACTAGGAATCATATGTGGTAAACTAAGTATTATTATCGGTATGGTAAGTGCAATACTTATGGCAACATGTGTTTTTAATTTTTTTAATGCCTTTTCTGGTTCTAAGAATTCATTCAAACATTGCGATGAGCAAAAATAGTATTTTATTCCATCTTTACTATGTTGTATAGAATTTTCATTTTCCTCTACAAACATTCCACAGATTATGTCTTTCGCCATATTATTCATTAGACATGTACATATATAATATAATGACTTTACAAATGTAAAGGATATATAAAACTACCATTACCTCTCTATATTAGAAATAATGCCGGTACTTCTGGATAGCACTGATATTGCCATCATAAAATCACTTTTAAAAGATGGAAGAAAATCATTTAGGCAAATATCAAGAGACACAGGGATAACTACACCTACTGTTAAAGCAAGATTTGAAAGATTAGTCAATATAGGTTTTATCAAAGGAGTTCTTCCTATCTTTGACTTTGGTAAAGTGAATAATAAACAGGAATATATTATTCAAATACAAAATATTAACAAAGAAACACATCGAAAAGTAAAAGAGAATTTTCATAAAAATACTGATAATAACCTATTTGAAGAAGCATATAATATAGAAAAAAAAATTAAGAATGGACTTGCAATAAATTTAATCTGCGATTATTGTCAGGGACCAGTTTTTGGGAAACCTAGAGTCTTAAAATTTGCAGATATAGAACGCTTTTTTTGCTGTTATTCTTGTAAAACTGGATATAGTGAAAAATATAAAAGTAGAATTGAATCAATAAAAAGAAAATATGAAGGTAAATCTGAAATAGCAATTTAGATTTTTCCGAATTTTTTGAATTTACCTTTAATATCCGTATTTTGAAGGATTTTGTTCCAATTGTTGTTTACATGCAGCTGAACAAAGATATATTTTGTTTCCATTAATTTCCGCTGTGTATTTTGCAGATTTCTCTTCTACATTCATATTACATACAGGGTCTTTTGCCATGTCATATATATATTGATAAATACATATTTAATGGTAGAACTTTACAAATGTAAAATATCTATTCTTATTAACCAAGAATTTAACCTACCTTCTAAAAAATAAATAATAAAAGAAAAAACATTTTATTTTTATCAATAAAAATTTATTATCCCTTTTAAGAATAAATTATTAATTTTAAACTAGACCTAATCCAAATGCTATAGCCATAATAACCAATATTATTGCACTTGTCTTTGCAAGATATTTAGTATAATGAATTATTTTATCTTATATTGTATTTGTAATTACTTTAACTGACAAAATTGTTATACTTATTAAAGCAACAAATATGGATAGAGCATCTACAATCATTAATAATATTGGATTTATTCCTGTTGCAGCTAAAGATAGTATTACAAATTCTTCTTTATGTGCAAATTCTAATACTAAAGCGGAAATTGCTAATGCCGTAAGAGACGGCAATATTCTTATTTGATGTGTAAGTAGATGTCTATGAAATCCTTCATCTTTGTGCCAATGAATATAATTATGCTTAGTCTCTTGAAAATTGGTGATGTGAATGTCTATGTTGACTTGTTACTAAATCCTCTGGTTTTTCTCTCAAAAATATAAAAGCCAATATTCCAAGTGCAATCGCTGCAGCGTACTTTAGATAATTCTGTGGGATGTAAATGAAGGTACTAAATATAATAAATCCTAATACTACAACTATTGAAGAAAGAAAATGAGCCGAAGCAATTATACTAGAATTTAGAATGCTATTTAATAATTGTCTTCTGCTTTGAAGTGCATATAAAATAGCTATTGTCCATCTGATGGATTTATTCCATATAATAATCTAAAAATGATTATACCAGATAAAATCGGTAATTTCTCTTGCAATTAATTGTAAATACTAGTGTCAATATACTATTTTAATCATTTACAAGCAAAGAACCTTAATAGAATCTATGAAAAAATAAAGTTGAAATTAAATTTGTCAAATACAAAGTATATTTGAAGAAATATCTTTCACTAAAATATAGAAGATATAATAATTTGATATTATTTTTAATAAAAATAATCAATATTTTCTCCTAGAATGTAGCCATAATATTATTTAGAATACCGAAGCTTTATAGTTTACCAACGGAAAACCAACAATTCTTTTATCCTATTATGTTTATATAATATTTCCAATTCATCCTCTGTCAAACGTGTTAGGGTGTTAAAGTTATCTGTTCTCTTTAGCACCCGCTAAAAATCAACGTCCGTTTACAACTCCCGAAGATTCAACAGAACCTAATTTAATATAAAAATCTTAATTTAGAAATTCTAGTTAATTAT
>DATFCH010000037.1:0-5855 GCA_035253345.1 Nitrososphaeraceae archaeon | reverse complement strand
TTCTATATAATTTTAATAAATAAATTAGTAAATAAGAACAATATCTCTTAATATTATGTTGCCGAACCCTGATATAATGAGAATCGAAGACCTCAGAACCTTTTGTCAATATAGTCCAATAATATTTTCAAGGTTTTAGTACAATACTATATGCAAATATAAAAAATTGTTATTGAAATTTGAAAAAAAGAGATCTTAAATAATTTGACAGTCTAAAGATAATATGATTTCAATTTTAAATTTAACAGTATTAACAACATTTCTTGTCCTTGTCATAATTCTTGGAATATTAACAGCATTGGAAAATCTATTTGCACAAGAAGAGACGCATCAGAGGCCATCATCATCTTCACTACTGCCAACATTGGATGATAATAACGACGACATTATTATTAACGAAGAAATTTGTCCACCCTATTGTAATCCACCTCCTCCAATGCAAGAGTTACCATAAGAACAAACACGATAAACAACAATACAACAAATTCAACTTCGAAAGATGGTGAACTTATAAAGAAAAAGAAGTATCAAAGATAATAGCATCATCAACAACTATCAAGAAGAAGAATTACAATTTTTGAACTACAAAATCGTGTCAAAACACTTCACTTTCGAGAATTTTCGTTCTATTTATTATAAATACACTAGACTCCAAAATCTAATGAAGCAAATATTAACACGGATTAGAAGAATAACTGAGCAATATTTACAGCAACAAGGAAGAAACTCTTTTTTGTTAGTATTCCAGTAAAGTATTATGAAAATCATTACTGCAACTACTGAAACTCCTGGTATGACTAAAAAGGAAATTGAAAGATTTCTTGGAACCAAACTTATGTTGCAAATGTCAACTATTGATGAAAAAGGTGAACCTAATATACAACCTGTATGGTTTTATTATGATACAAATAGAGAAAAACTCTTGGTAACAACAGCTAAAATATCCAAGAAAACCAAAAATCTTCGGAAAAAACCAATTCTGTACTTTTCCATTGATGATGAGAATTTTCCTTACAAGGGTGTAAAAGGCAAAGGTTCAGTGGATATAATAGAAGATCCAGATAGAACAGTTATAGAAGGAGAGAAAATAAGTTTGAAATATCTTGGTACACTAGAACATCCAATAGCAAAAATGATAACAGAACATTCAAAGAAGGGAGATAATGTAGTCATCGAAATCAATCCAAAATTCTTTTCTACATGGGATTATGGTAAATAATAGTCATGACTCCAAAATAGTTTGCTATTTCTCTTTCCCTTCTCGTAACCTATTAGAAATTATTTAGTAAATGTTCAATAAGTTACCAAATTAATCTATATATATGTTTACCGATTCGAACCGCCTGTAATGCTCAAAGCCCTCAACCTTTTATTTTAATAAATAATTTATGAGAATGTTATATAATTAATAATCTTTTGGTTAAATAAGGAATCAATTAAGACTATCTATTGATGTTCCTTGTGGTCTATTGAAGAGGTTATATTTTCATCACTTGTAGTACTAATAATCTAAATATTTCTCCAAAAATATAAATATTTAAAAATAGATAGATATTTAATAATATTATTGTTTTGATATCTATTTTTTCATACATTTTAATCGTAAAAATATATTCTATGTTAATAACAATGGAATAAAAACCAAAAGGTAAAAGAAGAAGTAATAAAACAAAAATTCTTATATAGATTTCACTAATTTATAAGTATGGGCTTAGGTTTAAAGAATCTCTTTTTACAAATAATGGAAAAGAGAAAGAAAAAGGATAAAGATACTGAGAAAACAAGATAAAACCAAATCTAAAAGAAATTTTATTTGTATTCCACTGTATTGCACTGTTGATCAATAGTTAATAGTAACATTATTCATACTATCGAATCATTTTCTCTTTACATATTGGAGATTTACATTAGGAATATAGTAACGACCTCTCACAGTTTATTGAATATCATTTGACTTTATTTTGTAAAAAATAATATATTTTGAACTACAAAGTTGTGTCAAAAACAGTTCACACACCTCCGAGCATTGGATTTTAATTATCGAATCTTTTATTGATAAAAATTTTTCATAAACAATTTTTTATGTGAATTTATTTAACTATTAGGATTAATATACATATTCATCATTAATAAGAAATATGTCTTAATAAAGAATTAAATTTGCTAACAATGAAAGATACTATAAAGTTTTCTGAATTAATGACTCCCAATTCAATAAAGTAACTAGATATCGCGATTTAGAATGATATTAATAAAATATAGATCAGGCTAAACCAATCATTTATTATAAATGTTTTACTTTCAAAAATTTATGGTTAAAGATGATAAGATACAGTAAACCATAAAGAAAACGCAATTAGAATAAATATAAATATGATAATATACAAAAACCTAAACATACTTTTTTCTGAACTTTTATAATACATATTGAATATCTTTTTTAAAAATTTATGACTACCAAATTCCATATTACTATCTAATCTATCATTAAACTCATAGCCATATCCTTTGATAATCCTCTGCAATGTTATTATTCTAATGTATTGAGTTAAAAATAAGAATAAAGTCAAAATAAAGATCAGCCAGTAACTTATAGAAAGAACTAGCCAAGTCATGGGAGAAGTTTCACCGCTTAAAATATGTAGAATTCCGAAAGCAACAATTGCAGGCGCAATAAATATTTGCGAAAGTTCTATTTTCCCTTTGGTCAATAATTCTATTATATCGTTATTTCTTACTTTTTTGTTCATCTCTTTATTGTTATTGAATTCTTTATCATCATCATCATCATCATTAGCATCAGCATCTTTTCTGTTGTTTACATCTACTCCTGCCATTTAACTTAATTCTCTCATCCTTCTTATTCTCTTCTTCATTTTCTTTACTTCTTTCATCTTAATTAATTATTATCTTAAAACCATACCCTTCTTCAAAATTGTGATACTGTTATAGAGATAACGACTAAATTTAACTATCTTTTTTTTAAATATATCCACTATAAATCAGTATTTAATATGAAAGAAAAGATATGAATTTAATAAAATGCCTGTGTATACAATTCCTAAATGTCAGAATTAACCTATCATCGCATATAGCAAGGAAAAATTAAAATATTGGATTTAATGATTCATATTTTCTAGTTTTAAGGTTATATTTTTTCATTATACTTTCTGACTATATAAAAAATTTTACTGCTTGAATGAATCTTCAATGGAAAATGAGGAAATACAAAAATTATTTTCAGAATAAAACTCTGATATAGAGATTGAACTAAATTTGCAAATCCACTTCACTATTGATGTGTCATTCATAAAAATATAAAATTATTAAATGAGTGGTTATATCACATTTATCGTTCCATGCATCCAAGGATGTAAAGTACAACCGAATTCAAAAGTGCCAACTTTATCAAATTGATATGTAAACTCTTCATTTTGTTTCAATAATGAGTCAAATAATACATTTTCTTTACTGGTGATAGTATGAGGTGTTTTTTCTTCATTTACCCATGTTATTTTTTCACCTTTATTTATTATAATTTCGTCTGGATTAAATGATCTGTGAGTCGCAGGATGAAAAGATCCTTTTGGAATATGAATAGTTAGTTCAGATGTGTGGTCATTATAATTACTTGTTGTTGTTCTAATGTCATTGACGGCCTCCTCTACCGTTATTGATTTTTTGAAATTTCCTGTATTACTGTTAAAAGTTGGACTTGATTGAAGGTTATTGTTATTCATAGAGTTTATAGATTTGACTTCTTCTTGAGCCATTAGAATATTATTAGTGTTTTCAAATTCGGATAAGAGCAAAGTTATTGATAATGTTATGCCTATGGCAAGAAAAATACTTAATTTAAGATCATTGTTATTCATATCATAATAGAGACAACTCTTTTTATTAAATACAAGGTATATGATATAACCATTTGCAATTACCTGTATTACAATTGCTGTTGTATCTATTCATTAATTAAAGGCGTGAAAATACTTTAGGTAATACACAATTCTGATTATTTAGTATATCATGAGTTTAATTATGTTTGAAATTCAAAAGTTTATTTTTTTATTATATAGTTCAAGCCCTAGTTTAAGAATCAGTCTAAGCGGATTTAAAGTGAGTCTTTCCATTCCAATCCACCCAAGGCTTTGAGTATTGAAACAAAATTACTATTTTTGTTAATTAAACAAGGATATATTTGTTTAAATGTTTAGTTTATTAAAAAAATATCTATCCTTATGATTTCGAACTGAAAATTGTGTCAAAAACAGTTCACACACATTCCAGCCGGTCAACCAATTGGGTTCATATACTAGTATGTTATAATATTTAAAATATTGAAACTATCTCTTTGGATTCAATAAACTTATTATTTTAGATTATTATAGATTATCATGGGATCAGTTTTTAGACCAAAAGACTTTAGAAGCGGATACAAAAAAGTTATCGATAACTCTTTGAAGGATCTTCGCCCTGATACTAAAGATGACGTCTTTAAATTATTGAACGAATGGGAAGGTCAAACTTCAAAGGAAAAACTAATGAAAATAATTGGTGCAGAAAGAATGAAAATATTATTAAATGAAATTAAAAATCTAGATAATTTAACTGAAAATGAGAAAGAGGATCTCAAAAATATATTTAAGGATTCTTTAACCTTTGATTAAGAAAATACCTTGATGGTTATATTATACTGTAGAGGCAAACTTAATTTCGACAACAATTATTTTACCTACAGGTTTGTGTCCTAAATTGTTCATATACTTCTTAATTCGTATATTAGTAGGATTCAATAACACTTTTCAACTTGATATAACAATATTTGTGACCTAGAATATTTTTCTTAAATTTCTATTGCTTATAAAATTTAGGCAATAAAGACTTTAATTTTTTGAACAATGTATTCAATCCGGCTATAATCGGATTATTTCTTCAACGCTTAAGTAAGATGGTTTGAAAAATATGTATATGAGAGAAAATAATGAAATAGTAAAAAATAGATTAAAAAAATCAAAGGATTTATGATGATGAAACCTTGGAAAATATGAAAAAATATTATGGAATTGATGATCACAGAAGTTTATTAAAATATCTTAGATCAAATGGATTAGGACATCACGAACATTATGATAAAAACGATGCTAAATAAAATCTCAATAGACACTTTTATTATATAATTAAAGTATACAAAATTTAATTTTTTTAACTCAAAAGGTTTTGTTTTGCACATATGGCAAAGCCTGCATGTGCACAATCATCCACACCACACATATAACAGAATGGAATACCGTCAGTAAATATAACTTCAATATCCAGATTCTTGAAATTATCATGAATTAATAATCTATTTTTCTCCCTTTCAAATATTGTAAGCGTTAATTGATTATTTCTTTTAACTTCACAATTTCCATCTTCAATAGAAGACCAATGACTAAAACATTCTATACCCTCTTCGACGTTATTATTTTTAATTTCCAGTTGAGTAAAATCAGTCTCAACTCTGTTGTCAAACTTCGATGATATTGGCATTAATTTATTGTTCCTTTCTCCCTATTCTTCTTTGAACTAGAAGGAATTGAAATTCATGTAACAATTTTTTTATTATTATCATTATAATAGATATACTATTTTAAAGTATCTTTTCTAACTGTAAATAACTTATTGATAGAATAAAATTATTTGACCATCTACTAAATTTATATTTAAATATTTTTTTTCTCATTATTTTATATTTAATTAAATAACATACCAATTTTTATTTATTTTTCATTCTAAAATATGATTTGAATTACAAAATTGTGTCGAAAATAGTTTCCAATTCCCATTTTTACTATTTGTTATTTTATATCATATTA
>DATFCH010000036.1:0-2864 GCA_035253345.1 Nitrososphaeraceae archaeon | reverse complement strand
TTAATTACCTCTAACCCCTCGTTTCATCAAAAAGAAAAGTAAAAAAATAAGCTCTTATTTGTACTTTCTCTAGAAATTTTGATTAAATTAAAAATTTTGGTAATTAATCTTAACTAATAATATACTTTGTAAAAATATATTCTTGAAGTAATAATTATAACATTTGAAGAATTAAATTTATTTATTCTAAAATATAATATAGTTATATAATACAAGTAACTTAGATCAAAATTTATTATATCTAACTGCATACTATTTAGATAATGATATGAATAGCCATATACATATTAACATGTTAAAGATTATTACATACTAGAAATTATAGTGTTAAAGTTATTAGTTTTTTTGATTAAGTTGCATGAGAATCTTCAACGACTAGACAACAAGACTAGCAGCTATATTAAAAATTCTAATGAAAAAAATATTCATGATATAAGAACATCAGTTAGAAGGTTCAATGCATCTTTTTTAACATTACCTAAAAGATATAGAAAAGAATATGGGTTATCTGAATACAATCAACTGGCCAATCGCTTTTTTAAAGTAAATAGCGAGATAAGAGATATTGATATTATCCTAGGAAAATTAAAGGAGTATCCAGAAACTATACAAAAGAATAATGCAATTGATTTATTAAAAAATGAACGACAATCAAAGCTCGAATGTGCAAGAACTTTTGCTTTAACCCTAAAAAATGTTAATTCCAACAAAATACTAGATAAAATCGATATCACAGAAAAAGAAATTCAAAAAAGGTATAACAAAATTCTAACAATTCTCATTAACAAAATAGAGACAAATTTTTTAATTGTTATTACTAATCCTATAAAGGTAGAAGAATTACATGCATTACGGAAGGATTGTAAAAAACTTCGATACTTATTGGAAATATTAGGAAAGGAGGATAATAACGCTATCAGAATGGTAAAAACTCTTCAGAATATTCAGGATATTCTTGGCAGCATTCGCGATTATGATGTTACTGTAGAGTATTTAAAAAAATTAGAACCAAGTAAGGAAATTCAAGATATTATTAATAATGAGATAGAACAGAGGAGAGTAAAATACGAAGAATTTCTCATATTTGCTAGAAGACGGCTACACATATCTAAAAGTTCCTTCTTTATTAGGATTAAAAGTTTTTATCTAAATAAATAATCTTTATAAAGAAAATATCATATCAATTGCAACAACAAATTTCTATTTGTTTTAGTTTGTAATATCGAGATATTCAGTAAAATATTTTGATACTATAAAAAGAGTAAATGAATACCAGGTAAAGTAATAAGATTGGTTCGATATAATAAGCTATTACATCTATATATATATATATAAATACATCATTCAGAGTATATTAGAATTCTCAAAAACATCTATACATTGTTTGTGAAATAATTTTGACTTTCCTGAAATATGATATAAAATACAAAGCTAGAATAATATTGTGACAAATCTTATTTAAAATATCAAGGCAGAAAACTTGTACATTTACATTGACTGGAATTACATTTTTCGAGATTTGAATGATAATGTTTTTCGTGACCACAATAACATAAATCAGGATAAATAAAGCAGACACTTTTTACATTAGAATCAACTTCATAATAATTACTTTTAAAGTATCTTTTTTTCATCACGCCTCATTTAGTTCAAAATGATCAATTATAATTCCTTCATTTGTATGAAATTCTCCTACCAATGTTTTTCCATTATTTTCTAAATTCATATTTAAAAACCCAAATTTACTTTCTTGGATAACATAATATCCAGGTCTTTCTTTAACTGGATCTAATTTATCTCCAGCAGTTCCTACCGTTAAAAATACAATCCCATTAGTTGGAGGATATTTCGTTCCATCTTGCTCTGTAATTATTGGTTTTGGCTCTGCTTTTTTATTGGAATCTTTTTCATATTCTTCGTTATACAAAATGAGATATGTTCTCTCATAATATTGGTTATGGCTTGAAATTACCAAGTCAACATCGTATTGTTGAAAGAGTTGTTGATAAATATCTCTCAGTTCTTCAGCCTCGCCCTTGTCTTGTTTGGTTGAATATAATGGTTTATGTTGATGAACTACTATCCAATCAATATTCGGATTATTAGATACTTTTTCTAGATCATTTTTTATAAATTCATATTGTATACTACCTATATCATAAGGATGTTCTGTAGACATACTTATAAAATGCACATTTTTCATATCATGTGAATAATATGGACTCTTTAAATTGTGATAATTTATAATTTGTGTATATATATTTTTAAATTCAGCATCATGATTTCCTATGGCAATTTTCAATTTATCATGAATTGGCTCTGACATATCAATCCAACACCTTGCAGACGGTTCTTCTTTGACCTGATCTCCCGTAGTTATTATTACCTCAGGATCTATTGATAAAATGTTATGAATAGTTTTTTCAGTTTCTTCATTACAGTACCAATCACCTACCGCAATAAAGTTATCTCTTCCAAAAGCAAGAGTGACATCTTGTTTCTTTTTTTCTATACTATATATGTGATTAATATTATAAAACAATAGGATAGACATTAATAATAGAAAAACAGTACAGTAAAAATAGTTATTCTCATTAGTCAATTTATTTGATGATAATATAGCATTGGACATAAATAACAATATTGATGTTATTCTATATAGTCAATAAAAAAATAATTATTAAAATAAAACCTATATGAATTAAAAATAATATTTATCTTTATAGAGCTATATAATCAATACCATAGTAAAAAATAATTATATGATTAACCGTTAATATTTACTTGCCTATGTACAACTATATGATACATAGTAGCTATTTTTATAAATTAGTATCATAGTCATTAAATGAAAAGTCATTTAT
>DATFCH010000035.1:0-9836 GCA_035253345.1 Nitrososphaeraceae archaeon | reverse complement strand
AGTCTGGCTTCTTTATCAGCACCAACGAATCCATCAAAAAGAAATAGTTCTTTGTTCCTGACTGACTTTTTCATTCTATCAAATATATTATTAAAGTGTTCTTCAGAGATTGGATGATTGACTTTACCCCAATTAACTGTTTTCTTAGTAGTATTATCTTGTACTATATATCTATCATCAGGTGACCTTCCTGTAAATTTCCCCGTATGAACAGATAATGAGCCAGTAGTGGATAAAATTGCCTCTTTTTTATTTATTGAATATTCTACTAGATCAGGAACTGATAAATTAGAATACAATTTTTTCGGATTAAGTCCATATTTTTGCATCGATGCTATTCTTTTTAAATTCCTTTTCTCAGAATCCTTGGTCATGAGGATATCTTTACGAATTATTATTAGGATTATTTATTTGATGTTATTTAATAACAAAAAGCTTTAATCCATTTAAATAGAAAAATTTATTTTTATAGAAAATTATTAAGTTTTTTAATTTTTTACTATCATTTCTTTTAAATCGATATTGAAAAATTCCTTTAATATTCCAATATAACTTTCAACAGGAGGAGGAATATCGTTTTCACAGGTTACTCCATTATTCCAAGCATTTATCCAAATTGTAATACTCAGGAGTATATTAATAAATCTAGAATACCTTGTTGGTGTTTCTAATTTTCTAATATAACTC
This sequence comes from Nitrososphaeraceae archaeon, assembly GCA_035253345.1. GTDB lineage: Archaea > Thermoproteota > Nitrososphaeria > Nitrososphaerales > Nitrososphaeraceae > TH1177. Next base: position 9,149 of record DATFCH010000035.1, on the reverse strand, counting down.
TCTGATAGTAGCCAAGAGGCAGTAAAATCTAAGCATGATTCACCGTATAGAGATTTTATTTGTTGTTTTAAATCCGAAGCATATCTAAATGGCTTCCGACACATTATAAATGGAAAATCAACTATAGAGGGTAGCATAAGCCCAGGTGGTGATAACAAAGTAACAATTCGAGATCCAAATCTCATTTCTTTTTCGATTTTTACTCTTATTTTATCTATAAGTTCAAAATCATTAAACCAATAGAATAAAACCGAAGCTTCTGAAAGATCTATTTCCTCGATCGATTTATTGATAATCTCTATTTTTTTTATATCTCTGGTTTCATCTTTGGCATATTGGATGTATTCATCATTTTGATCAATACCAACAACTTTTTTAACTGCAAATTCTTTTATAGCCATTTTCAATGAATGAACATTTTTCCCGAAGCCAATGTAATAAAAAATATCATCTCTGCCCAAGTGAGAGAATCGAAAAATATTTCGAAATACATTTTCGTTTATATTAATATTAGAACCAGATATAACATCTGAAGGTAAATTTGAAAGAAATTCATCTATTTTCAAATTTTTTACTATTTTTTAGTAATAAAGAGGTATATTATTCCTTTTATTCTGAAAGGGGGATCAAATTACATGTATTCACCTCGATTTGGAGTATCTAGATTTTTTATCAAAAGACATTCACTTTAAAATTTATAAGATGAATAACTTTATAAAGTGAAATCATCATATCAAATATATGTTTGATCTCAAGAATTATTTTGCCAGAATTAGCAGTCAATTCCGAACAATTTATAATAAATCTGATCAATCATATGAACGGATAGTTTGCCAAATTTGCAATAGGATTTGCTATAACAAAAAAGACTTAAAAATCCATCTAAAGAGAGAACATCAAGATTTAACATCTCCACCTACTCGAACATAAAAAATCTCGTTACCATTTATCTGGTAATAATTACTCCAATCGACAGTAAAATCATTATCAATTAGACTCGTATACTTTAAAATAATGCAATATTTGTAATTCTGCTATGGATAAAAATAAATACGAAATAGGATATAATTATTTTAAACAAATTTACGGTGAATTTGGATTACAAGTAATAGAAAATTTAAATCAAATTTCTCCTGATGTTGTAAGATTTATTCTTGAGTTTGCGTTTGGTGAAATTTACACTCGAAAGAGATTAGATTTGAAGTCACGAGAATTGATTTCGCTATCGTCATTGTTGACTTTGGGAAATGCAGTACCTCAATTAAAGTCACATATTCATGGTGCTTTGAATATTGGTTGGACAAGAGATGAGATTTTGGAAATTGCCTTACAAATTTTATTATATAGTGGTTTTCCTAATGCTCTAAATGGTTTAGAAACTATGAAAGAAGTATTTGAGGAAAGAGATAGAAAGGGTATAAAAAATTAAATCTTCGCTAATACCTTTTTTTCTATTTTTCCATTATAGAGATCGATTTGTACTAATTTTCTTAGATTATTGATACAATTCGAAGAATTTATGTTACCATGAGATAAAATTAAATTAGAAAAATTAATAAATTTCGAATTAATGATATTATAATAGCATGACAATTCAACATGATATGATTAAATATCTTGTAGTTGGGTCAGTGATTTTTTTTAATTTAAGTCTACTCAATGAAAGTTTCTCTACAAATTCTACAATGCCTATGGCTCAATCTACTATTAGTGAGAAATCATCAAATGCTACCCAAACCCAAACAGTTGACAGGGAAAAGGCTCTAACTGATTTACCATTAGTTATAAATATTACTAGGAATTCTAATGCTACTGACACAGTTATAGATTTCATTATAAATCAGGTTAACAGTAGTGTTGTAGATACTTCTATATTAGAAGACCTAGCACGTGATAGGATTCCTCTCTTGATTGATACACTGAAAAATACCAATGCTTCTAGTATAGCAGCAGAATTTGTAATAAATGAAACAAAGGAAGGGATATTTACTAATAATACAAAATAATAGTTTTTTTATTGCTTTTGCAATTAAAAATACCTATCCTGGATATTGAACATCTATAATTTCAAGCTCATAGGCAATATGAACATTTTTAAAGTTCTTTATCGCCTCTTCTTTCATTAAATTAAGATCATCGTATCTTGAACTAAAATGAGTTAATATTAACTTTTTTACTTTCGCTTTTTTTGCAAATAACGCTGCTTCTAAAGCAGTAGAATGAAACCTTTCTGCGGCTTTTTGTTGTTCAATACTCAAAAATGTTGATTCAAAAATTAACACATCACAACCTGTAAAAAATTGCTGTAATCTTAAAGTAGGTCGTGTATCTCCCGATATCCCTATTTTTCTTCCTGAGCGAGATGGACCAGTAAATTCTTTTGCATAGAGTTTTCTTCCATCGTATTCAATATCTATTCCATGTTGGAGTAATTGGTAGAGCTCGCCTTCTGGTATTCCATATTTTCTTGCTTTATCGATATCAAATTTTCCTGGTCTATTGTATTCTTCTACCAGAAAAGAATAAGATATAATGGAATGATCTGCAAAACATGCTTTTATGCAATAATCCTTTTCATTAACTAAAATACCTTCATTTTTTATTATATTTAAAATAACTTGATAGTTAAGATTAAAATTCAAAATCTTGTGATTTATTAGAACAAATTCCTTAATTCTAGGTTCTCCGAAAATCTCAACAGGTTTAGTTCTGCCCATCAATGAAAGAGTTTGTAACAAACCTAAAAGTCCTAAACAATGATCTCCATGGATATGAGTAATGAATATTTTCATTTTCTTATTCATTCCCAATTTAGATTTCATAAATTTCAATTGCATACCTTCACCCACATCAAAGATCAGAATTTCAGCTCCTCGTATCATAGCAATAGAAGATAAACCTCGTTGAAATGTTGGTATAGCTGCTGATGTACCCAAAAATATTATTTTTAACTCTACCATTTTAATCACTTATATTGATAAATTTAACACATACAGAGTCGGGTTACTTATTTAAGAATGACATTGGATAGCATTTGGGCTAGATCTACTTTTGAGCACATACTTGGTATCGAATTTGTAGAAATGATTTCTTGTACTCCTGCATTGGTTATTTTTTCTAGAGCATTATCTACAAGTATCGCGTGAGAACATAAAACAATAATGTTCCTAATGTTATTGTTTTTTAATACTCTACACGCTTTTACTATGCTATCACCAGTACTGATCATATCATCTATCAGTATTGCATCCCTTCCACTAATATCAAATTCTAGTTTCTCTTCAATAGAAACTAGACCCGTTTCCCTATCTCTAAATTTTTTAAGGGATAACATTTGTAATTTTAACAATTCAGCAAATTTTGTTGCTCTAATTATACCTCCCTTATCTGGAGAAACTATAATAGAATTATCTATGGTTTTATTATCTCTTACATATTCCGCAAGGACTGGTATAGCAGAAATATTTTTAATTGATATTGAAAAATATGATAAAGAAAATTCATTATGAATATCTACAGTTATTATCTCTGTGGTTCCACAATTTTCTATTAGTTCTGCTATCAATGAAACACTAATAATTTCACCTTCTAAAAACTCCTTATCTTGTCTAGCATATGCCATATATGGAATAATGACTGTTATTTTTGAGGCTTTATCTTTTTTACATTTATGAATGAGCATTAATAATTGAATTAAATGTCTGTCTATTGGTGGATAAAGTGATTGTACTATTATACAATGTTGATTATTAACCAAGGGAATACGGATCTTGCTTTCTCCATCAGAAAATATTTTAAGTTCAGGTTCAACAAATCTAACGTTCATATTTTTTGAAATATTTCGAGCTAATTCTACTGATGCTGGGCCTGCGATGATCACAGTATTTTCAAGCAAATAGTATTAAGGATTTTGATACATTCATAAAAACCTTTTTTATCATTTAAATCAAATAAAAAAAATAAACAAGTTTTTTATTGTGAATTTAGAATTACTTTTATTGAGTGTTAGATCAACTAGTTGTATTAAACAGGATCATAATAGCTGTGAAGGTATAATCATAAATCCTGACGATGCTCATCAGATTACTAGTATTTGTAATTGTCCTTGTCATAACAATCTATATCAATTAGTGAAAAGAGCCTCCATTGAGCTAAATGATAATAAGAAATAGGTATTGATGCTAATAAATATCTGTTAAAAATTATCTAAAGAAACCTTATTTTTTATTATTTCATTTTTATAATAATGGTGATCTCATCAGCATTGGTTTTATCTATTTCATTTTTTATGGCTTCGATGAGATGCTGAGGTGAGTTTAAACTAGAAAAATCGACTATTTTTGTATCGTCCAAAATATGGACTTGTGGGGCAAGATCTTCTTTAGAACTATTATTTGCTTTAAAAATTAATGTGTCTATTTCTTTTTTTAAATTTTTATTACCTTTGATAATCTTTGCATTATCTAACATCAATCTAATTCGTCCAAATTTATCTAATATCACAACCGGATACTTACGTTTTTTCAAAAGTATCTGTTTTTTTATTGCTTCACATGTATATCCATAATAATTTCGCATCTCCGATATTCTTTGAATATTGTTATTTTCTAAAATAGAAGAAGCTATCTCAATTGCCTGTTTCTCATCAATTTCTTTTCTATTGCTTTTTCCTATATCTAATTCAATATTTCCTGTCGCTATAGCCCTTAATAATGATCGTTCATTAACGTATTCTGTTTGAATCGATAATGATTCAGGTACAGCACCTCTATCAAGAGCTCTTTCCTTCACATCATCTATTATATTAGAAACATCATTTGAATCAGGTCTATCAATTGTCCTTTCAATTTCCTCATATATCATTGCTGCTGCAACCCCGATAGAAGAAACTACTTCCGCGTTTTTAGAAATTTGGTATTGAAATTTCCATTTCATTGCCATGTACGGAACTAAAACGGAAGCACCTCCTCCTCCTCCTATAAGAATAATTTTATTTTCATCTAATTCATATTCCTTTATCATAGGTTCTATAATCCGAAAAACCTTTTTTATTGAAAAATTAAGTATAATTTCTGCAGTTTCTTGATAACTTTTTCCTAATTTTTTACCTAACAAAGTTAATGCCTTAATTGCTGCTTCTCTATTTCCGAAAGCATAATTTTGTTTTCCTATCAAACCCAATGCATTGGCTGCACAAGTATTAGTTATTGCAATTTTTTTATTATCTTGTGTTTGGATACAAATATAATCATTAGGATCGCTTTCCTTAGGGTTAAAAGTAATTATTTTAGCATTCTCTAACTCACTTGGCTCGACAAAACACGAGTATCTGAGTCCTGCTATATGCGCAGATCTGGGGCCGACATCAATTATTTTATTTTTTCCAATTCTAATTAGAGACCCGCCTGCCACACCTGCTACTCTAACATCTACTGATCGTATACAAGTAGGGTGATCCATTATAGTTACATACCTGATTTCAGGTTTACCATTTTTTATAATTGATATATTTGTAGATGTTCCTCCAACCTCGATGAAAACACCGTGCAAAATATGAGAATGTAATAATGCACCTGCTACACTGGCAGCAGGTCCGGATAGAATTGTCAAGATAGGCTTATTTTTAAAAGTATCTATATCTGTTACACCTCCGTCTCCTTTCATAATCATAATTGGACAATTTATGTTCTCTTGTCTCACTACATTTTCTACATATTTTGCAGTACTAATAGCTTTAGGCATAATTCCAGCGTTAATAGCGGCAGTTACAGTACGAATCTCTAATCCATAAATGCCTGTTAATTCATGCCCACCAGTAATAGGAATATCAGAGTTACCCATTACGAAGAGTTCATTGCTTGGATCATCTACACCGTATGCCTCACTCACAACTAGTACCATTGCTCCTTCTTCTTTAAGTGCTGAAATGGCAAAAAATACTTCATTTTTTTGTAAATATCTCGACGTGTCTAAAAATCTGTAACATGTATGAAGATATTTGTTTAATGATAACTCTATATCTTTTATATTAGTTCTTCTAACTACATTGGATTTTTCTAAACCTACACCCATTCCTATAATACCTACTTTGGCAGTGTCACCTTCAAGTAGTGCATTAACTGCTTGAGTTGTACTATGAGAAATTAGTTCAATTTCTGATTTTTGAATATTATTATTTTTCATTAATTGTCTTAATGCAAGAATTATTCCTTCTGCTACTCCTTTTGTTGAATTGTGAGTAGTAGGAATTGTAGCACTATCAATGAAACTACCAGAGATGATATCTATAGCTATGGCTTTAGTAAAAGTTCCACCAACATCAATGCCTAATCTGATCTTTCTATCCATTAGCTAATACACGTCATGTCTTTTGAATTTAATCTTAAATTTTGAATAAAATAATATATATTTATTCTTTTTTCCTTGTCAGTTAAATTGCCCAAAAAACTTCTTCAATTTTTTCTCTCCGACCAAGTTGTCTTAAAATTTCTTCAAATTCTTTTTTATTATCTGTAACGAGTATTCTCATTTTACTTTTTTTATTTTTATTATGAAGATTATTTTTAGTTAAAAATATCTTTACTTCATTAGCAATAATCATTGAAGGATCTATAAATTTGGTATTTGGATATAACATATTTAATTGATCTCCTATAAAGGGTAAGTGTGTACTAGCTAATATCGTAATATCGATATTATTCATCTTTCCCAATATCTGTAGTATTAACTTCTCAATTTTTTTTCTATTCCTTAAAAAAGTTCCATCTTCAATTAAAGAAATTAAAGGAGATGCATTATATTTTGAAATAAAGATGTCTTGGGGAATATGAGTCTTAATCTGTTTATCGAGTTCATCACTATTGATTGTCGATTCTGTTGCTAGTATTGCAATATGTTTTGTTTTAGTCATCTTTACTGCCTTATCGAATGGTGGTCTAACACCTATCAATGGAATATCAGTCAATGATGTTATTTTATCGATAAGTTGCATGGTTGGAGTAGTAGAAGCTACTATGATTAACTTCGGCTTGAATCTTTCTAAATATGAAATTGTATTATGGACAATTTTTAAAAGATCGTTTTGTGACTTGGTGCCATATGGAAAATTAGCCTTATCTGCAAAATATATTAAATTCTCATTAGGAAGTTCTTTTCTTAATCCTTTAATTATCGACATCGATCCTATCCCAGAATCAAATACTATAATAGGGGAACTATTCATTTATAGAATTTATAATTAATTTAATATAATTCTTATATTCAAATTTGCTTTATAGTTTAATTTTTCGCTAATAAAAAGAAAACCTTCCAGAATTTAAAGAAATTAATTAATATAATCGTTTTTTATTAAGTATTTAATGTTATTGATCTTAAATCAATTCTTCATTCTCATTAGATCTATTAGTATTTTTTCTGGCCACCGATTTTCAAATTATCATAATTTTATTTGACATAAATTTGTGTATTTTTAAATTCCTTTGTTGGTGATCTTATTTTGGATCTATTTAATTTTATATTGTGAGGTATAAGTATTATATAACATCAATTATTAACAACTCTGAACTATTTGATTTATGTTGTACTCACTATTTAAGAAGTGGTAGATATTTTTAAAGCAGCAATAAGTTGTATCATTGTTATTGTCTTGGTTAGTTTAATTCGAATGTTTTTATATTGATAAAAGGTCGAAAAATTATGTATGGTATATCATTATGGAAAAATACTGACCAATGTTATTTTGATTTTGGAATATCGTATCTCATAGATATTTCGTGTTCATAAAATCCAAATTTTTTATAATACGTTAAATTATGTTTAGAACAATCTAAAATTACTTTATAACAACCTTCCTCGGTTGCAAATTTTATTACATGTTCTATAAGTATAGATCCAACTCCTAAATTTTGGTATCCTTTTCGTGTTGCTAAATCTTCAAGATGACAAACTCTTCCGCCTTTATGAATAAATTTTTGTTCAATAATAGCTGTAATTGTTCCTACTAATTCACCATCAATAAAAGCGACAAAAATTTTAATATTATTTGATTTTTTTATTTCTCCAAATACATCTTTAGATAACTCACCAACCTCAGCTAAATTGGACAAAGTTTCAAAGAAAGAGTCATTAATAAAATCTTCTTCTAATTCTTTTACTTGAATTCTATTTCCATTTTTATTCATTAAATCTAATGAATTTTAAGTAATAAAATTAGGTAATAAAATGTTTCTCTATTTTTTATTTTTTTATTGTCATTTTTTATAATGGGCTTTACGCCTGAAAGGTAAGATTTTTATAAACCTTATCCTCTAGAACTTTTTTCCTTTGCTATTCTTTTTCAACTGGAAGCCTCTCATCATTACCCCATTCATTCCACGAACCTAAATACATTTTTACTTTTTTAAAACCTAATTGCCTTAATACGATAAATGTATTTGCAGCTCTATATCCACCTTGGCAATACGTTATAACTTCTTTGTTTTTTGAAAATTTAGAATACATTTTTCTTAAAGTATTTTCTGTTTTAAACTTATCATTGGCAATATTTTCATTCCAATCAATATTTATTGCATTAGGGATATGGCCGCCTCTTACAGCTCTTATATATTCTCCACTATATTCCTTAGGTGAGCGAGAGTCAATTATTTGAATTTCGGTTTTATTTTTGAGTTGATTTGATATAGTTTTTACATCGGCTAGAATTTCCTCGTTGATTTTATTTCCCATTCTGTTATACTTTAACCTCTCTGGTTGAGTTTCAATTGGTTTGTTTTCTTTTATCCAAGCATTTAGTCCTCCATTTAAAATTACAACTTTATTATGAGAAAAATATAATGACAACCATACTCCTCTTGATGCTGAAGGGCCAGAAATGTTATCATAAAATACTAAGAGTATTTGTGGATTTAATCCTAAGACTGATAGCAATTTTTGCATTTGAACATTGAAATTTTTTATACCGTGTTTAGAAGTATCATTCCAATGATATTGCATTAAATCAATATTTATTGCAGAAGGGATATGTCCTTTATGATATTCACCAAATGATCTTGTATCAACAATCCTTAAATTATTTTGTTTCTGTTTTATTAAATTAAATAATTTATTTGTAGAAATAACAAGGTTGTAATTTTAAATGGAGGATTAAACAC
>DATFCH010000034.1:0-7249 GCA_035253345.1 Nitrososphaeraceae archaeon | reverse complement strand
TAGATCTTGTATAGAGCCGTATTAATAGAGGAAAGGAAAAATCAAAATATATGTACAACTAATCTATATTTGATTTTATTATTAGAAACGCATTTTTACATTACTAAACTTATCAACAAAAAAATGATTATTTTTTAATTTACATTTATTTTATTCTTTTTATTTAAGATTCATAATCTAATTTGAATTTGAGAGAACTGTTTTCATCTTTCGGTAAATTTTTTGTTTGACATTCTTTAAAATCATCATCTTCCAAACATATTCGAACTTTTTCTTTAGGATCACCTGATATGGTTTCTTTAATTTTTTCAGAATTATTATTTATTTTTATTGTCTTTTCTTGTGTTTCATCATCTGTTTTAATAGATAAATCTGCTTTTGTATCAACATTCTCTTCATTTTGAATATTTATATTTAATTTGTATTCCTCTGCATACGATTGTAGAGTTATCAACGAAAAGGAAACAAATAAGGCAGCAAAAATTGATAGAGATACAAGAAAACAAGTAAACCAAGCCGTATTTTTATGATTTTTTCCTTTACTTTGCATATTTTTTATTGGAAATTATTTTATAATAATATTTAAAAAGATAAATATAGAAAAATGCTTTGAAATAAGTTCAGAATATTGTTCATATTAGATGTATTTTATTAGAAACAATTTTGCTCTTAAATTAGGTGTCTGTCTGTCTGTTTTGTTAATAAAAAATATGGTTATGTTATCATAATATTTCATAAATAAGAGTGGATGTTTAATTTCCAGCTGATTGCGAAGCTGATTGACCGATATTCTGATCTATATCTTCACCCTCTGCCTCTTGTTCTGCTGCTTGTCCAATAGCTTGGTCTATATCTTCACCCTCTGCCTCTTGTTCTGCTGCTTGTCCAATAGCTTGGTCTATATCTTCACCCTCTGCGGCTTGTGAAGCGGATTGTCCTATCTGCTGTGCTATATCTTTACCTACTCCTAATTGTTCAGCTTGTTGTTGAATCTGCTGTGCTATATCTTCACCCTCTGCGGCTTGTGAAGCAGATTGTCCTATCTGCTGTGCTATATCTTCACCTACTCCCAATTGTGAAGCTTTTTGTTCAATAGCTTGTTCTATATCTTTACCTACTGCTAATTGTTCTGCTGCTTGTCCTATCTGCTGTGCTATATCTTTACCTACTCCTAATTGTTCAGCTTGTTGTTGAATCTGCTGTGCTATATCTTCACCCTCTGCGGCTTGTGAAGCGGATTGTCCTATCTTCTGTGCTATATCTTCACCTACTCCCAATTGTGAAGCTTGTTGTTGAATCTTTTGTTCAATATCTTCAAAAATTGTTCCATATGATGTTTTTAGGATACTAGAATGTGTAATAACAGAAAGTGCCAGTATTGCGAACATTCCAAGACATAGAAAAATCTTACCGATTTTCATGTTTATTTCAGTAAAAATAATCAATATTATAATATATAAGATTTTTCTGTTATAATTTTAAAATACTTATAGCATATATCAAGAATCTAAATAATTTAAAAAATTATCAAACAATGATATAAATATTAGGAAATTCTAATAGAATCTAATTTTATTATAAATATTATATGATTACCTCTAACTATATTTTAAATTTGAATTGATAGATACTTTGCTCTTAATAAGATAATGTAGATCTTCTATCTGAAAATGAAATCATCAGTAAATACTCAATGTTTGGATCAAGTTCCAAACTGAAACATGATCATTTTTTTCAAACCAGATGGCTCCAGTGGGCCTTGGATTTATTTCGTAAACTTAAATGGTAAATGTGGTGAATAACAATAAAGGTAGATGTTATTTACTATGCAAATTTAGTAAATCCAACAGATTAGAAATATGATATCTATAGCTAGATTTTATAATTAACGTGAGAGCTCATCGGCATTACTTTTTGTGTTGTTCTAATAATTTTACTATTTTGATTTCCATCTAGACTATTATGGACAGAATTCTTATCTATTACAAATTTATCTAAAAATATTTCTAAAAATCAATACATAATATATATATTCTACTTCTTTATATTCGAAATATTAAATAAATTGAATGGTACAATAATACCTATCTTTTTATCAATTGGTCTAGTAATAACATTCATAACTTTAGCTTTATTTCCCTTTAGTATTCCAGCTCAGGCTGATATGAAGTTAATATCTCTAGAAAAAAATGAGCCTTTTTTTTCTAATATCTCAAAAGACAATAATATTTTAAATCAGTTAACCCCAATAACAGAAGAACAAAAAAACAGTTTAAAAGAGAATTTTACCACTTATGATGGACTTGGAATTAAACTAAAATATTCTCATCCTTGGATGATTCTTACTAAATCAGACAAATCCACATGTCATAATATAGATTTATGTCTTGTCCAATTAGGAGTAAATCAAACGAATAGCCCACAATTATGGATAATACAAGATAAATTTGAAAGCCAATCAATCAAAGAATATTGTAAATGTAATACTTTAAAGGATTATGAAAATCATTTTTATACAAATACGATTTCTCATTTTGACAATTTTTCTTTTATAAATAAAAATAACACTACTTTTTCTTCCAACAAAATACCAGCAATCCAAATAGAATATGAATTCTCACCATCAAATGAAACATCTCATACGATTACCTTGTTTACAAATAACAACAAAGATGCATTCTATCAATTTATTTATTATGAAGACCCAGAAACTTTTCCAAATAATTTTTCAAATTTTCAAAAGTTAATTGATACTGTAGTTTTTGATTGACGATAAGAAATATATTGTAAATTGTAATAAATGGATATAGTAAATCATTAACAAACATAGAAAATTTTTATTATGGATGGTATTTGAAAATTCATAATTGAAAGTTGCAATTACTACTATTTTTTTTCTCTCTTTTATTGTATGTCTTACTTTTTTATCTTCTACGGTATACGGAGCTTCTCCTTCATTGAGAAACACACAACTCAATAATGAAAAACAAAATTTCATATATTACGGTCCAGATAATGATTCCAATAATACTCTAAACTTCTTAAAACAAAATATTGACCTAGATAGAGTTTATTTAAAAAGTAACGGTACCCATCTTGAAATAAAATTCTTGTTTAATAATTTTTTGGAACGGCTTAAAGATGTATTGTTAAAAAACAGTACTGTTCCACAGAATCTTTTTATTAACATATTTGTCGATTCTGATGACGATGAAACAACAGGATTCTTAGGTTACGGTTATAGATACTTGTTAATAAATAATGCTTCAGAAGCTTCTAATGATAACAACATTTCCAATCCTATTACTAAAAACTCTTCTCCGAACTCTATACAAAAATATCTAAATCACACCGATATCCTCGAGGGTAACGAATTAGATGAAGTTATAACAAGAACATTAAATTCTAAAGAGATAATTGAAAAACTCAATTGGGTAATTAGAGGGTATGAACTCTTAGACTATGACTTTCAACCACTTTTCTATTCATCAAAACTCACCCAAAAACAGCTTTCAGTTATCCCAGATGGGTTTAAGGTTACATTGGACCTCGCTCAAATTGGCTATCCTTCAAATTTTGCTGTACTGGTTGATATCGGTAGGAAATCAGGGGACTACAAGTTATCTCATACTTTCGGAAAAATTCATCTACCACGTCCAAATCTGAATTTAGAAGATAATTCAATAAATATTGCAAATGGTAGGAACTCTGTTGCTCTAGAATTTAATAACAGTGGTTTGTACAATTTGAATGTAAAAGCTGACCTACTAAAAAAAGATAGTTCTAATGATGATTTATTAATTAATTTTAGTCAGGGAAAACAATTTGAAATATTAGATGGGAAGGGTTCACTTCCTGTTAATATCATTGCTGGCTCTAATTTTGATCAAAAACATCTTATTGTTCCTGTCAACCTATCTTATAGTGTTTTAGGTGAATATGATTTTGCAGATGTTAACTTTAATAATTCACTAACAGCTGAACACATATACAATAAAATAGTTTATTTGAATCTTATTTTTAATGATGAAAGGAATCGTTTAATTAATTTTGCCGAAATTCCTTCTCAATATATTGCAGTAATTCTTGGAGCTATATTCACCTTTTTCATTCCAACTATTGCTAGGACAACCAAAGAATATTTTCAAAAACGAACTGCAAATAAATATCTAAAGGAGATTCTCAAGGAACAGAATTCAGATAATCCTGATGCTTCTATAAAAAATTTAATAAATAAAGTCAGAATCATAAAGCATGATTTTATCAGAGGAAAGATAACTAAAGACCAATACGAGATACTGAAAGAAAATGTGTCTGATGTAATAAAAGATTTGGTATCTAAAAAAACTAACTGATACTATTTCTAAAAATAAAATGTAACAAAAATGAAACAAATTAATAAGATACTATACAAACCTTTACTATTTTAATAGCATATTTATATATAACAAGATAATCAAGCTGATAAATATATTTAGTTAATTGTATAAGTTTTAAAACTATATCATATAGTTCAAACTTTGTAGATTTTGTATTTTATATAAATCTTATAGAAGATATAAATTGGTTACGTATATCTATATTTTCAATACTATCAAATTTGTCTGAAAATCCTTTAAATCCTAATACATAACCGTGGTTTTCAACAAATACAGTCCAATCTTGAAGACCAATCATAGGTACTGACTTTTCATATTTATTCTGAATAGTAATGGCAAATGTCACTGCTTTATGACCGTCTATATTAAGAGGTGAAGGCGGTTCAGATACATTTACATAATTATCCATCATTCCTGTTTTGTATGCTTTCAAGCTAAAATACGTAGCTTCTTCTATATTTGATGTTTCAAAATAATCTAAAATTGGATCTTTATGAAAAAGATAAATTTTTTCCTGTGAAGTTGAATCTGAACTAATTTCAATATCGGGAAAAGAATCTAAATCAGAAGTTTTTTCATTTATTTTCCAACCAGTAGGATACTGAAATTGAATGCCATGTTCTTCACTTGTATAATTTGTAAATTCTATACCAAATGCTTGGTTTTCAGCAATAAGAATAAAACTTAAAGCGAACGATATTGTTAAACTTAAAAGTACATTCGATGGTTGTACTAATCCCATATACTCATTCTATCTTAATATCATTTATAATATAAAAGATTTATGGTTAACTATTCTTTTTCTGCAGAAATATGCAATAAATCTGTCATTTCATTATGTATTTTTAATAAATTAATCCTTTTTCTGTAGTTCTAAATGTTTGAGTTACATCGAGATACTCTATAAGATTATTTTCTATCAATATAGATAGATAATTTCTTATTTGATTATAAGTAAGCATAACTTTATACATAATTTTTGTTTTAGTAGTTCCACCATTAGCTTCATCTAATATCATTGCAACTATTTCAGTTCTGCTTCTATAGGTCATATTAACAAATAATCAATTCCCTATTATAGTATAATCGAATCTATCATGATAATTTTATTCGGATAAAAAATTCAGTATATTAATTGCTATATTATTAATTGCTATATAATTTAATAATTTTAAATAAAGTTGAATTTTATTCAATCTACTCCTTAGAGTTTTTTCTCTAAGGAGAAACAACAATCTTTTATCATTGTAATACAATACAATATTTATACTAAATTTATTACCTGAAATTGAATTTTTTAATAATTTGTGACAATAAAGAAATTTTCTCGATTTAAGAACAAAACTCTAAAGTCAAATATAATCCTTGATTGTTTCTCATTCTCTGCAATGATATTTATTAGCTATCTAATGTTAAGCTCAATTAACTACTACCTTTTAAAATATGTGTCCTAATTTATGGAATAGCTAAATTTATTATTATTTTAAAAAAAAATAAAATTTACGACAATTAAATCGCAAATTATAGTTTGGAACGCAAAGAAAGATAATAGAAAATAATTCTATTTCTCAATTCTTATATTACTTGGCAGCGGAGGTAGATAATGCAGAGTCTGCTATATTCTTTTTACCTGAAACACCGTGTACAATACTTTCTATTCCTATTATCAGAAGGTTAATTGCTAAGACGAATGTCAAAATGACTATACCTACCACCGGATTTACAAATACCATAATTGAGACACCTATAGATAATATTCCTACTGCAATAAGAAATATTCTTGACCATTTTGAGGTGTTCTTGTTTGTAACCCCGTGTACTATTCTCGCAATCCCTAGAAATAAAAGACCAAGAGCAAGTAAAGTAACTAACATTCCTATTGCAAAGATGGGAAAAGCTATGACTATTATTGATAATATAATTGCTAACGCTCCTAGGATGATATTACTAATCCTAGTAGACAACTTCCTAATGTAAGGTAAAAAGCTAATAGATACTCTTTCAATTCCTACTACTAGTAATGTAAGCGAGAGTAGAAACACAAGAAATTCAATACCAAATCCAGGATTTGCTATTACTACAAGTGAAAGAGCTATAGCAATTACTCCAACTATTATCTGCAAAATTCTTATACCTTTGGAAACTCCAGTTTCAGATTGCATATACTATGATTAAATATTTCCATGTATTAAATCAATGGTAATACCTCATGAGATATAATGACATCATTAATAACCATAATAACAATGATCAGATATTATTAACAATAACAGAATCAGAAAGAGCATATAATAACTTTGTAAATGCTATCAAAAGCCCTCAAACAAGAGAAAAATACAGTCGTTTGCTATTCATGTATCTCAATTATCTCAATCTAGATAAAGAAAACCTACACTTATTGTTACTACAAGACCCAAAAAAGATACAACAAGACCTTATCAATTACGTTAATTGGTTAAAGAACGAAAGAAAGTTATCTTATTCAACCATAAAAACAAGACTATACGCTCTATTCTTCTTTTTTGATATGAATGATGTAGAGATAGAAAACAAGAAGAAAAAGATTAGTAGGAATTTCCCTGAGAATATCAAAACGGTAAAAGATAGAGCTTATACAATAGAGGAAATCAAAAAGATAATTGATTCTTCTGACCTAAAGATGAAAATAGTAGTGTCTCTTATGGTTTCTACTGGCTGCCGTATTGGTGCAATCCCTGATCTAAAGTATTCTGCTTTAAAATATATAGAAAAATATCATTTATACGAAATCTTTCTTTATGAAAGAACCCAAGATGAATATTATTCTTTTACTACTCCAGAATGTGCAAAATACATAGACGAATATCTAGACTATAGAAAGAGAGGTGGTG
>DATFCH010000033.1:0-24143 GCA_035253345.1 Nitrososphaeraceae archaeon | reverse complement strand
GAAATTGCCAAAGTAACTTTCTTTTTAACTTCAAATGATGCAAGTTACATTACAGGAACTACAGTTTATGTAGACGGGGGACTATCTCAACGGTTAGGTGATTAAAGTTCACGTGAAAATTTTATCTTTATTGATTTGAGTTTGAATTAAAAGATTATATAAAAAGGACAAGTAGTCAGACCGGTGAAAATTAATAGTAGGTAGACGTTCGATTCAATTCATTTTCACCGCCCATTGTTTATTATATCATTGCGACAATATTCTTTTACATTCCATTCCAAATTTCTCTTAATTGTTAAATAAAAATGTCAAAATCATTATTTTGATTAGATCAAATATCTTAATGAACTAGAGAGAATGAGAAAACATCTAAATATTGTCTTTTTATTCTCTTGGTTATCTATTAGTTAATATCTATTTAAATTAAAAAAAAATGTCTATAATCTATATAAATAATAATGAAGCAGTTATGTTACCTATAAAAAGGCAAGGTAAGACAAACTCCTCCTGAGAACGGGTATCATGAGTGCGACATGACTACTGTTATCGTTCTCAGGTTTTATTGATATTAATCAGAATTATACCATTATTGATATGGTTTCATAGCTCGTTTAATAGCAACCATTCTGAAATTGTCCAGTCCTTGTGATAGTAGTTTGCAGTAAATTCACCTAATACTATTTTTCAAGAGCAAAAATGTGTCCAATATTTTGTCTTATACACAAACTGTGTTTTTAAATAATAATTTGATATTGGAAAGAATTAACAAGTTTGGCCTTTTCTAATACTATTATTTTATTTTCTTTTTCTAAAGAAAATATACACTAAAACAAAAGGAACGATTGCAAGGATATATGAGAAATGTTCATAAAAAGGTCCAACACCATTATTTAAGCCAAATTTTAAACCAAGTACTAAACCTAGATACATGGTAATTGCTCCTGGAATCATTCCAAATTTTATAAATTGATGAGATCTGATCTTGAATTTATCAATATCTTTATATGGATACTGTACATGGTGATAAATTATAGGCATTACAAAAAAGGATATAGCAAAAGTTATAGAATAAAGTGAAATCATAAGTATTAAACTATCCTCTGTTGTAAATCCAGCTGGAGAATTTATAGAGATATTTAGTAAGAAACCAAATATTATTCCAGCTACAGAAGATAAAACACTACCTTCTCTAACTACACTATCAAAATCTTTAACAATATCATCTCTTACTTCTTCTCGTTGATTCTCTTTTTCATCCATCTTAAATATTATACTATGATATTGATAATATATAAAAGACAATTTTACAAAATTATTTACAATTAATTTTATTCGTGTTCTTATTCTTTACCATTATTACAAGGTGATTTATTTTGAAAAATACAGTATCTTTTTTATAGCTAATTTAAATACGGAAATAATTGTTTAATATTTTATTAAAATATTTTTATTCAAATATGAAGTATATACATTAAGAAAAATATGAAAAAATCCAGTTATTGCAATTCCGTTCCTTGTAATGACTACGATAGTCTATGCTACAAGTCCCATTTTTTTTTAAATGAATGCTAATGTATTTGGAGAAGGAGTAAACTATATCGTTTTTCCTGATCAAAGTTACAAAACTTTGACCTATAATCAACAACAACCACAACTAGTAGAAAAAGGATGTAAATTTCCTCGTCCTGCTTCTGCTGAAGTGTGTATTGCAATGCGTGCTTAAAATCCATTTTTTATTTTCTAACAATTTTTCTGTGTTGATTAAAAATTAAGATAGATATGTCGCTTATAGTTTTAATAATCAACAATAAAAACCGGAAATCTACAGATTAATTGATTAGTATATTTTAAAGACTGTGTATCTTTAACAGGTTTATGTGAAGGAGGAAGATAACTGACATTTCCAAATTGTGAATTCTTGTTGATAATGATTACGATATTGATGGTTATGTGGATTCCATTTCAGATGATTTAGAATGTAAAGGTATTGAAAATCATGACATGACAATGGGATTTCATATTAATTACTTGGCTATACTATACAATCATGCTATAATGTATAAACAAATGTGGAAGAAGGGTTTTTTATCTAATAAAAAAGACAAAGTCATCTAGTAATTGATCCTTCTAATGAATATAATTATAACATACCCCTCCCTTACTATCTGGTTCTAGCTACTTTATATTATAAGATTAGAATGGGCATTATAATAAAAAATGAAAATTAATTATTGTCCTAAATGTGATTCAAGACTTTGGGTGTGGAAAGATATTCTGCACCTAAAAAATTGTTTTATCCTGAATTGTAGTGATTGTCAATATACAGAAATTAAAGAATGGGTTTATCTGAATGCAAATCAAAATTAAGAAATGAATTTTGAATCGTTAATATTTTTTTTAATTGGGTTGGCTTTTGGCATTATTTTAGGTATAATGGGATTTTACACAATATCATTAAGGAAGAGTAAGAAGACATGATCTCTGTTATCAATCCTAAACCTTGCAATTATGGTTGTGGTACAAGGATCTATTGGGATACAGTTTCTAATTCATTTTTAGAAGTGTTTTCTAAACAAAAACATATTTGTAAAAATAGGAAAATTAAACTCAGTGGTAATTTACCAAAGGATAATACCAATCGTCCATATTATTATAATAAAATTACAAAACAACAACCTAAACCAAAAATAAGTAATTCTCTAGAGTTGTTATCTGGGACTATTGATTCAGTACAGAAAAAATATGAAATACTTTCTGATATTGTAACTGAATACAATGGTAAAGTACATGGTTCACAATCTCACGTAAATGGAAATAACGTCTCTCTAGTGGTATATTATGAGGTCCCAGTTGGACAGAGAGATGAAGTAAAACGCAATTTTGAAAATTTTGTTAGAAATTCTTTGGTTTTACAAAAATATTAATATTCTAGCATAACAATTTGATAACGTTTTATCCTAAATTTTAGATATATTTAAAACCATTTCTCTCTTAATATTCTCAATAACAAAGAATATTCAAAAGTTACTTTTTTCATAAGCAAATCAAATGCTAAATTTGCTATTCATCAAACTAACGATTTTTAAGCAATCTACAAATAACTGCAATCAATCTTTTCCGATTTTTCTAGAGTTTTATTACTTCTATGAAATCTATACTTGTTATGTTGTTCTACCTATGGGAAATTTCCCGAAGGTTTAACTGATAACCGTCTTTCTCTTGCTTTCTTTTTCTCATACGGTTTCTAAAGCTCGTTTGATATTCATATATGATATTGTCAATAAATTAGTATAATGAGTACAGAAAATAATGAAATTAAGAAAAAAAGTATAGGAAATAAATTCAAGAGAAATCGAGACTACAATAGAAGACACTTCTAATGATATTAAAACAGAAGCAAAAGAAGAGGCTAAAAAATTAGGAGATTCTGAAAAAAGAATAGACAAATAATATTAATTTTATACTCTCCCTCTCTTTCATGTATTCTAGTAGTTATATTCATTCACTATCTGCAAATCATAATGGGACGAACAATACCCTCATTTAGAATTGCTTCGATATTGGAAGAAAAAACTTGGAAAGAGTATAGAAAATTTTTGAATATTAACGATCGAAAAGTATTTGATAATCTGTTCAAAGTTGCAACTTTGTATAATTCTGCTAGTTCATATGCTGCTATTCCAATACGGATACAGCCAATTATGATGTCAATTGTATTTCACCATTACAAAAATCTAAAAGAAAAAAATAACAAAATTTTTGAATCTGATCAAATAGTATCTAGCAATAATTCTGAAATATTAAAAAAGGAATTAGCAAAATGGAAAATTTACTCCGATATTTTACGTAAACCTAACAGAGATTTATTTAATGAAATGTTATTATCTGCAAACAAATATTCTGAATCAATAGATGCAAAAGGTAAGGACTTTGTTACAGAATCACTTTTAATGTCATTATTGTTTGAACAGTATAAAAAATTACTGCAATAACCATTAATTTGTCTCCATTGTTACAAATAATTAAACTTTATTGGTAGTACAAAGAACTAGTAGAATTATTTAGGAATAGAAGAGATATCTATTAATTAAAAACCGGGAGAGTAATTGAATGCTACTGATCTTCCCCCGGTCTGACTATTTAATTCCGGTATTGAAATAAATAGACTCTTTATATGTTATAAGCATTGGAGACAAAATTAATTGTAATTGTCTGTGTAAAACCTTCAGGAAAATTATGAGAATAGGATTATGGCTGCAAAAAATTCTCTGGAATATTGATGCGATCTTTTACTTTTGATTGTAAAAAATAGTCATATGATTTGATTTGGAAAACTACTATAGCTGAGTTTAAGATATTTTAGTATAACATAAATACCAAAGAGTATAGTTATATGACTTGGGTTTGGAATCATTGTCAAAGTTAGATGATAAATTTTGCTTAATCGTTAATATAGTTTTAATATTTTATTTAACATTTAATATATGTATTTGGTGTGAAATGTTAAAAAAAGATGACACACAAAATCTTATAATTAATAGTAATACAAAAAATCTTTTTTAGGATATTATTGAATTAACTAAATTATTTTTAAAAATTAGACACTATAAAAGAAAAAAATCACTATCATCTTAAGTTTTAACATTTTGTATTGAAAATTTAGCATAATCGATAAAAATTTTATGATAAATTTGCTATAACTCTTATCTAGTATAAAATTCATTTCACAGCATGGCGTCAATTCAAAATGAAATAGATATTAACGCTCCAGTTGAGCAAGTCTATGAATATTATACAAATCCAGACAATATTAAAAAAGCATGGCCACAAGATATTGTTAAAGAATCAGAAAATATATCAGGTCAAAAAAGTGAAGAAGGTTCTGAAATGAAAGTAAAAGGTGAACATATGGGTCAAGAAGCTGAAATGATTGTAGAAGTAACGGACAAGGAACAAAATAAAAGATTAGTTACAGAACAAAAAACTGGACCTTTCAAATATTGGAAAAGTACACAAGAATTTAATGGTAACGGAAATAATACACACGTAAGACATTCTATTGATTATGAGCTACCTACTACAGGAAAGATTGCTAATTTCCTTTCAGGAGATCAAGCAAAGACCAAGATACAACAAGGACTACAACAAGCAGCTCAAACAGTAAAACAAAACTTAGAATCATCTTGTTCCTGTGCATAAAAACTAATTTTTTATTTTATTAACTTATCTCAATTTTATTTGTATACATAATTATAATACTAATTCAGAATGTAATTATAATTTAGATTTCATAAAAATATCCTAATTTAGGAATTTAGTAATAAATAATTCAACAAGATAAAAATCCAAATTACGGATAAAGTAAAATTACATAAAAATTACTATAGTATGAATTATTTCTCTCTTGCATATATAATTACAAAAAATATTTCAATAAAGTTAATCTAAAAATATCTTAGAGAAAGAAGCAGAAACCCTAATTGCAATTGAACTAGTTTTCTGATTGGAAATATCTTTACTTCTGAATTTTTCTCTACAAATTCAATTTTCTCAGTAATTGCATTATCAACATCTTTAATCAATTTTATATTTTTGTTGGTATTTGGTGACTCTACCAATAGTCGTCTTAATTCGCCTAACATTAGAGATTGACGAAAAATTGGAATCACATTAGTACTAAATTCTTGTGATACCGTTGCCATTTTAGCATATTCTTCCTTTTCGAAATATTTTTTTCTTGTATGTAAAACTTTTTCCCACTGACTTACAATGTATTGGAACAAACTATAGAATATTGAATTCTTATTTAGATCAGCAGTTGAAATGATATTATTAACAAATATTTTTAGTTTTTCCAAACTTGCTATTTCGTTTATAATATTTTCTCTTCTTGTTTTTTTGGTCAAGTCATTATCTTCTATTCTCTTGTCATAAAAATATGGTATTTCTCCAATAATGCCTATTATCTCATGATTGAAATTCTTCGAATAGCCTATACTACTATCTCCTATATTTTTATCTGCTTCTGTACCTACACTTGTATAATAATCATGATATTCTTTTCCTGTAAATTCCCTATATACAGGCTTTTTCCATTCTTGCATAATCTCAAGTTCAGGTTCTCCCATATCCAAAGGAATCGACAGTTTTTCACATAATTCCAATAATTCTTTATAGAATTTGTCTCCAAAGTATCTTGTCATAAAAAAGTAGGCTCCACTCATACCTGCATTATGAATTGGATAAACTAATTGTGGCTTTGTCTTTTCAATAAGTTTTGCAAGAGCAATAACATTAGCTGGTGAATCATTAAAAATATGATTCTTGTATTTTAATGGAAAAGTCCAATCAGTTTGTAAAGGAGTCATGCTTCGGTAAAAATTTTTGGCATATTTCTCAACTGTGAATTTCCCCTTAAACCAGCCTTCATTAAGTTTAGCTCCATCGGGATCTGCACATGGAATAATATGCCAGGTAAATCTGTTTCTCAAAAACTCATTTTCAGTAAGAGCATTTATCAAAGATAAACAAGTCAGAGAACCTACAGGTTCATTTGGATGTGGAAAACCAAAAATTAATGCATTATTTATTCCATTACCAATTTTGGCAGATAAAATAGAGTAGCCATTTTGAGATCGTCCTATCTCATTAATTTTAATCAAATCATTTCTCTGTAACCTCTCAAGCTCTTGTTCTAATTCATTTACTGTCAAAAATTCCATAAAGTTATCGACCTTATCCAAAATTGTATCAACTTTATCCAATAGTGTGTATCAATACTCTCCTTTTTTTTATATTTTAGAAAAGTTAATTATTTTTTTAGTAATTAGACAGAACCTAATACTTAGCGAAAATGTTTTAACTGTATATCTTATCGAGAGAAATGCTTAATTTCTTTGTATACTATAAAAATTTATGAAATGGGAAAAACCTAATTTTAAAGAGATACCTCTTAACATGGAAGTTACAGGCTACATAAAGACTGATCAAAATCATATTGAATTATCATTCTGAAAACAGAATGAATAAAACAATTCATTTGGTTTATACCAGTGAAAGATTATTAGGGTGCATATTTTAGGCTCCGCAGCAGGTGGTGGTGTACCACAATGGAACTGTAGCTGTAAAAACTGTCAAGTTGAAAGACAAAATATCAATTCATATAATAGGCGAACACAATCATCTGTTGCAGTCAGTATAGATAAAAGGCGATGGATTATACTTAATGCATCTCCTGATATTAGGACACAAATTATTTCATTTTCTGAATTAGGACCAACAAAAGGAACTATACGCGATTCTGCGATTGAAGCAATAGTTTTGACTGACGGAGAAATGGATCATATATTAGGACTGTTATCGCTTAGGGAACACTCAAAATTACATCTTGTTTGTACTGAAAATATACGAAGATTGTTGACTTGTGATTTTCCTCTTTTAAAAACTCTTGAAAAATATTGTTCTATTAGGTATTCTACTTTTCCATTTTATACGAATTCACTTGTTATCACTGCGTTAGATGTGTCAGCAAAGAAGCCTCTGTATGCAAAAATCGGATCAAAGATTAGTGATATAGCAGTTGGTATTAAATTAAGATCTACTAAAACAAAAAAAATAATGGTATATTTACCATGTCTTCCTGCAATCACAGATAACATAAGACAGTTTGTAGATGGATGTGATTGTCTTTTAGTTGATGGTACTTTTTGGTCTAATCAAGAAATGATTTCGCTTGGAATTACAAAACGTAATGCATATGAAATGGGCCATGTACCAATTGAGGGAAAAAATGGTAGCCTTACTTGGCTCAGCAGTCTTGATATTCCTAAAAAGATTTACATTCACATAAATAATACAAATCCAATTCTTTTAAAAACATCTAAAGAGAGAAAAATAGTAGATAAGGCAAGGATTGAGGTAGGTTATGATGGAATGGAGTTTATGATTTGAGTCACGTTTTGAAATTATTAAGGAAAGCGTACATCTATGAGTAAAAAGAACATCACCACAGCATGGTCTAATGAAGAATTTATAAAAAATTTGCGTAGGATTGGAAAATACGCATATCATGATAAACATCCTTTTCATATTCTAATGAATGACGGAAAATTAAATCAAAAGCAACTACAAGGATGGGTTGCAAACCGTTTTTATTATCAAACCTGTATTCCACAAAAGGATGCCGCTATTATCTCAAATTGTCCTGAGCGAGAAGTGCGTCGTATTTGGATTAAACGCATTCTGGACCATGATGGAACAAATGGGAATGATGATGATGGAGGAATCAAGAAATGGTTAAAACTTGGTGAATCGATTGGATTAACAAATGAGGAAATGTTAAATTTTTCTCATTTACTACCGGGAGTTCGATTTGCTGTTGATGCTTATGTTAATTTTGCCAGAACCAAGCCATGGATAGACTCTGTTGCTTCTTCACTTACTGAATTGTTTGCTCCCTCTCTAATGGAAAAACGAATTTTGTCTTTCCAGAAATATTATAATTGGATCGATAAAGAAGGATTACGCTATTTTCTTGACAGAACTACACAAGCGAGAAATGACAGTAACTTTGCACTAAAATTAGTAACAGAAAGGTGTCTGACCTTAGAACAGCAGAAACATGCAGTTGATGCACTCAAATTCAAATGTGATTTGCTGTGGGCAATGCTTGATGCAATATATTTTGAATATTGTATTATCAAAAATTAAAATGAAAATATGACTATTATCTCAGATACAGATACGCCACTTCTTTCTTCTAAGGTAAGAGTGAGATGGGATCCGATTCGCCAGAAGTATCTATTGTTATTTCCAGAGGGTTTATTTGTGCTTAATCAAACTGCTCACGAGATAATTAATATGTGTAATGGAAAGAATAAAGTAATCACAATTGTGAATTCTCTTGGCGACAAATATAAAACTCATGTTGATACAGATATAAGAGAATTGTTGAGCAGATTAGTCGAAAAACGACTGCTGTTATTATCGGAGTAAGAATATGAATAATACTATTACTTCTCCTCTCTATCCATACTCACTACTTTGTGAATTGACATATCGTTGCCCTTTACAATGTCCTTATTGTAGTAATCCCTTAGATTTTGAACGATATAGTAATAATGAATTGTCTACATTGGAATGGAAACGTATACTAAGTGAAGCTTCTGCATTAGGTATAGTACAAGTACATTTTTCTGGAGGTGAACCTTTGTTGCGTAAAGATATAGGACAAATTATAAAAAAAGCTCGTGACTTAAACTTGTATACCAATCTTAGCACGGGAGGAACATTATTGACTAAGGAGCTTGCCTATGAGTTGCATTCTGCAGGACTTGATAATCTACAAATTAGTATTCAGGATGCAGATTCTCTTAAATCAGACTATATCTCTGGTGGATTGGGTTCATTTGAAAAAAAGAAAAAGGCCGCTTTACTTGCTAAAAATTCTGGATTTCCTCTTACCATTAATGTGGTATTGCACAAACAAAATTTGGACAATATAGAGGCAATAATTGGCCTTGCAGAAGAGATTGGTGCAGACAGATTGGAGCTTGCAAATACTCAGTTCAATGGTTGGGCCTTAAAAAATAGAAATTTGTTGTTACCTACACGTTCTCAGATAGAAAATGCTGTAAGAAAAGTTGAATCTGCTCGTAAGCGCCTGAAGGATAAAATGGAGATCTTATACGTTGTACCTGATTATTTTGAACAGTATCCTAAACCTTGTCTATATGGATGGGGACGTGTCTTTATGACAGTTACATCAGATGGAACTGTCCTTCCCTGTCAGACAGCAAGTGAGATTAAGGGACTCAAATTTGAAAATGTACGGAATACATCACTTGAAAAGATATGGTTTGAATCTGAATCTTTTTGCATTTTCCGTGGTACGGACTGGATGCCTGAGCCTTGTCGTAGTTGTCCTCAAAAATTGATAGATTTTGGTGGATGTCGATGTCAAGCATTTTTGCTAACAGGAAATGCGGCAGTAACGGATCCTGTATGTTCACTTTCGCCTTATCATAATATAATTGACCAAGCAATCGAAGAAACAGAGAAGAAATCAACTGAAACATGGATATATCGAAATAAAGATGAATCTAGGAAATTGGCTATCAAGTCACTGTTTGATAATAAATAAATAAATAAATAAATCTCCATTGAATAGAAATATTAGATAACTATTGTTTCATATAAAATATTTTAATATCACAAACAAGAATATACAAACAAGAATACACAAATAATAAATTGTTAGGAATTCTTCTTTTTATATTTTAATGTGAATGAATGTTTATATCATGATAAACCAAAAAAATACTAAATTCAAAATAGGAAATAATATAATAAGTATAGTATTAATTGGACTATTATTATCAATGATACCTACAATATTTTCTGGTTCTTCTACTGTAATACAACCAACACTAGGACAGCCAGAGGATCCATTTCCACCATCTGTTTATAAGAAACTAACTCCGGCTCAGCAAAGTGCTCGTGAACAGCTCCTAAAACAAGAAGGATTTTCGGTTAATACACTAGTTACAAACCTCAGTAAACCCTATAATATAATTTTTGGCCCTGATAATGTGCTATGGATAACAGAGCGCGAAGGTAAAGATATTGTACGAATAGATCCAAACAATGGAGCAAAACTAAGCATTATACCTGTTCCTAACGTCCACCAATCGGCAGGTCAAGATGGTCTTATGGGAATGACATTTGATCCCAATTTTAACAAAACGCATTATATCTACCTTGCCTATACATACGACGCGAACTCAGGTAATGAACTCGATCTTCGAACCAAAATCACTCGGTTTACATATGATTCTACTACCAACACAATTAGTAAACCTCTGGATCTCATTAGTGGTCTATCAGGTAGCAGTGATCATAACTCTGGCCGCATGATATTTGGACCAGATGGTAAGCTATACTATACAATAGGCGACCAAGGCAAAAACCAACTAGCATTGTTCTGTTTAAATAATAAGGCGCAGAAGCTTCCAACTGCCGAGCAAGTCGGAGCAAAGGACTGGAGTGCATACGAAGGCAAGGTGCTAAGAATGAATCCGGATGGTTCTATTCCTGACGACAATCCCGAGATTAACGGTGTCAAAAGTCATATCTATACCTACGGTCATCGTAACGCACAAGGAATAGCAGCCGGTCCTAATGAAGATATTTACGTTGCTGAACATGGTGATAATTCAGATGACGAAATCAATCGTCTCCAGCCTGGTGGGAACTATGGCTGGCCTTATGTCTCAGGATACAAAGACGACAAGGCATATCAGTTCTACAACTGGTCTGCAGCAGAAAATTGCAAGGATCTAAAGTTTAATGACGTAGCTCCTGCTCCACCAGGAGTGCCTGTGAGTAATGAAAGCGATTTCAATGCTCCGAATTTTGTACCTCCTCTCCAAACGTTCTATACTGTCGAGAACGATTATAATTTTATAGATCATACATGTGGTGAGATGGCCTCTGTCTGCTATCCAACTGTCGCACCGTCGAGCTTGCGTCTTTACACTTCAGATGTTATTCCAGGCTGGGAAAATAATTTATTTATGACGACTCTAAAGGCAGGCAAGATTTTCAAAATAGCACTTAATGAAAATGGAACAGCCCTTGCAGACGAGCCCACAGAGCTTTTTCACTCAGAGAATCGCTACCGTGACATCGCTTTTGGTCCAGATGGCCATACTATCTATGTGATCACAGATGTAATGGGTCCTGTGCAAGTCATAAAGGAAGGTTCAATTACCCCAACTACTGAACTTTGGAGTCCTGGCTCGCTGCTCGTCTTCAGATATGTGCGTTAGTTTGACTTACTGATGGTAGTGCGAACCATTATTACTTTTTATTGATTTAGTAGAGATAAAAGATAAACAAAAAAAAAATTCAAAGGTTTAACTTCATGTATACCCACAATAAAATTATTACGATATAAGAAGACCTGATTTTGAAGAAATATGTCTTAATATAGAAGGAACAGATACGTAAACACTGATCATTAAATTACATTATTTAATTTTTATTTTTGATGAATCAAATAATTTCTTATTAATATAAACTATAACATCATTTAGCAAATTTTGTGATATTTTTCTATATTAAGAGTTATATCATAAATATTTAAATCTTCTTGTCCAAATATTGGATATGAAATAAAAGATTACAGATTTAGACAAACAGTATATATTATTATCATTGATATATGAATTGGCATGGGTTTAATTATTGTGTTTTTATAGAAACAATATAATCAATAAGGATATTAAAATTTGATAAAAATAAAAAGAATGTCGTATTATGGAATATAATAGAGCTAAATTATTTATATTAGTCCATCCATCACTTTATCTTAAATACTTAAAACTATTATTATCCTAATATTGATTAATCCCAGACTAACTATAGACCACGTACATCTTAAGGTATCAAATTTAGAAAGATCTCTTCAGTTTTATACATCTATTCTTGGTTTCAAGATAGTAAGTCAAAAAGAAAAGACTGCATTTCTTTCTTCATCATCATTACCCTCATCAAGAAACACGGATTTATCTATTTCTTTAGTTGTATTAACTGAAGTTAAAAATATTGATACTTCTTATATATCTCAATATAAACCACGAGTAGCAGGACTATATCATTTTGCTATTTTATTACCAGAAAGAAGATATTTAGCATATTTTCTAAAACATATCCAAAAAAATCTTGATTCTGAATATTATGAAGGTATGTCAGATCATGCAGTATCCGAATCAATATATCTACATGATCCTGACTTTAATGGAATTGAAGTTTATAGTGATAGAAATCCTAAAGAATGGAAATGGAAAGATGATACAGTATATATGGTTACGGAACCATTAAATCTAAAAGATTTATTGGAAGAATCTAATAATGTAAATAATGAGTGGAATGAACTTCCTTCGGGTACATCAATAGGTCATGTCCATTTGCATGTATCAAATCTTGTCAAAGCGAAAAGATTCTATAAAGATATTTTAGAACTGAATCATACAGCCACTTATCCTGGAGCATATTTTTTTGCTGCAAATAAATATCATCACCATGTTGCTACCAATACATGGCTTGGTGAAAATATTTCTCCTTCACATAGCGACGATAATAACAAACCAGGATTAGATCATTATGCAATAAAATTACATAATAAAAATGATTTATCTTTGCTAAAAGATCGTCTTTTAGAATATAAAATAGATGTTGATGATGAAAAAATGATTGAAAATGAGGATAATCACTTCTTTTCATCATTTTATGCATATGATTTTGATGGAATAAAAATACAATTTTTGTATAATAATCACTAAAATTATGATAGTTTAAAGTAATATTATGACGCACTAAATATATGAATAGCAAGTTAAAAATTCTTGGTTTTGCAGGCAGTCTCAGAGCAGCTTCTTACAATAAATCGCTTTTACGGGCGGCAGCAAATTTAATGCCAGATGATACAAATCTAGAGATATTTGATATTGATGGCATTCCTACATTTAATCAAGATACCGAGAATAATATGCCAGAGAAAGTAAAAGACTTTAAATCAAAAATAAGAGAAGCAGATGCAATTCTAATCTCAACTCCAGAATACAACTATTCAGTACCAGGTGTACTAAAAAATGCAATTGATTCGGCAACACGGCCATATGGAGATAATCCATTCAATGAAAAACCCGTTGCTATAATGAGTGCATCTATTGGTATGTTGGGTGGAGCAAGAGCACAGTATCATCTCAGACAGATATTTGTATATCTAAATATGTATCCTATTAACTTACCTGAAGTCATAGTACCATTTGCAGAGAATAAATTTGATACAAATGGAAATTTAGTAGATGAAAATACTCAAATGTTTGTAAGACAATTACTCCAAAATCTTGTAAATTGGACTAGAAAATTGAAACAATAGAATAATTTTATGTATGGATAAATAAAGTATATGCATTTATTCTATATTATATTTTTATTTAAAAATAACATATTTCAATTTTTAATAATAGAAAATTTTAAGAAAAGTCAGAGGAAGATATGTCTAAGACTTTATAATATTTATCAACACCTTTAAAAGATTTTATTTTGTTATCATCATTATTAGATATATCAATAGCTTCGACATTAAATTTTCCTTTAACTTTTGCCATCGTAAATGTTGAGATAATAATTTCGCCTTCTTCAGCTCTTCCTTCTAATCTACTCGCTAAATTTACATTAGTTCCTATTACTGTAAATTGATCTCTTTCCCCGCTTCGCAAGAGTCCAATAAGAACTGATCCAGTATTAATCCCGCATTTTACATCAATATTTATTTCAATCTCAATAACTTTCTTCCATATTTGTAACCAATTATTTTTAACATCTTCAAATGATCTTTTTAATTTTAGGGCAGCAAGTATTGCATTTTCTGCTCCTATATATCCATCTTTATCATAATCTTTTTCCTTGAATCCAAAATATGCAAGTATTCCATCTCCAATAAATTTATCAACTATTCCCATATGTTCGTGTATTATTTTTGTTGCAATACCAAGATATTCTCTAAGAAATTCAGCAACTAATTCCGGATGATCTTTAAGTTTTTCACATAAAACTGAAAATCCACTGATATCCCAAAATACTATAGTCAATACCTTATTCTGTAACAAAACTGCATTAGGATTACTAAGATATTCTACTACTGCTGGATCAACTTGTCTCTGGAGATGTGTTAAAATTTCTCGATTTTCATCATCAAAAAGTGTTAGAGCAATTGAGTCCAAAAATTTTAATCTTTGAGTGTTGGTCATTTCATCTTCATCTTTAGGAAGAATTGCAATTAATCCTCTTTCAGCCGGATGAATAGAACAATAATAAGGAATTGCTAGTTGATTACTTTCAATTCTGACTGTTGTTGATTTTCCCCCAACAATATTATCAGTATGGAAAAATTCAGTTGGCAATAAAGAGTCGGCATTTCCAGATGTTAATCTATGAGTTTTTGTATCTCTATTCATCCAAGTTATAGACATGCCACTTAGAATTTTGACAATCCTTGGTTCAAAATATATAATTTCAGATAGATTTTCATCTGAACTAGGAATAATTACAAATTGATCCAATATAACAAATACAACAAGTAATAGATATAATTAGTTTGTATAGTATTTGAAAATAGTGTAATGAATATACCATTAGGAAACACTTTTTCTCTTTTTTCTTCTCATCTAACAATGAGAGGTAAAATACTTAAAATGGCTAGATATTTTATTAACAACCCTGAAAATAGTGATTATTATTTATCTTTTCTACCAATAAAAAATTTAAAATGAAGAATTGATGAAACTCATCTGTAGTTACATCATAGATTTTGTTAATTCGAAAATAATAAAGGTAATATTCTTTGTTATATTTGTATATCTTAGAAAATCATAATGACAGTCTATAAAAAAATATTAGTTTCATATGATACATCAAAACCATCGGAAATTGCATTAGAACATGCTATAACAATTGCAAAAATGTCGGCAATGTATACTAATACCACTATTGATGTTATAGTGCTACACGTTGTACAAGAAATGCCGGTGCCCACTACTTTTGGGATTAATTTATTTAAATCAAAGCAAACAGGAGATATGATTACACTAGAACAATATCTAAAAGACATCACATTAGAAATTAAAAAAGATGCTGAAAATATGCTTGAAGATAAAATAGAAAAATATAGAAATATCGAAAATGTTTCTTTAGAGATACAAGTATTAATAGGTAATCCATCTGATCAAATAATAAAATTTGCTAATGATGAAAGAATTGAACTAGTAATTATGGGAAATACTGGATTGGGTGGTCTTTCAAAGATTGTATCTGGTAGTGTTGCTAAAAATGTATCAGAAAAAGCAAATTGTCCAGTTATGCTAGTTCGTTAATTAAATAACCAGATATTAAATTAAAACTTAATCATATGTCCAATGGATACAAATACAATTTATCTCTATTTTATTCGTATCCATCCTAACCTATGAAAATACCATGCCATTAATAAAGCAGATACTAGGGATATTATTAATAGAAGAATGAAAGTAGTATAAGGTCCGAACAAATACAATGAATCTGGTTTAATTCCACCTGGTAAATTGATATTCATACCGTATAAAGTACCTATAATAGTCGATGGTATGGACAAGGTAAAAAGGATTGTAAGAACTCCTAGTATTTTATTAGTTTTTTCTGTACTAAGCATATAGTCTGTATCTTTGTAGATCTCTATAGTCTCCTTTGATTCTTCTAACACTTCTAATACTTTATCTATGTGATCTTTTACATCGTCAAAATATAATATGAGATCTTGTTCAGAAAATTTTTGGACATCATTTGTCATATATATTATTATTCTTCTTAAAGGAATAATGATCCGTCTTAATACAGTAATTTCTCTTCGTATATAGGAGATCTCTTTTGCTATTGCTAATTTCGGATTAAAAACATCATCTTCTATATCATGAAGATCTTCCATAACTTTTAGTAAAGTATTAAAGAGATCGTCTACTAAAATATCAATTATATTATAAAGTAAATGTCCTGATGATTCATTCATGAATATCTCTCTTTGTCTTTCTTGACTATTACATATTTGAAATTTTTCAACAAGAGGCTTTAAATCTCCTTCATGTACAGTTACTAAATAATTTAATCCTATAAATATCGACAATTGACTAAACCTTGGTACATTCTCTTCCTTTTTTATAGAAGTAGGAAAATGTAGAATTATAAACATGTGGTCATGATATTTGTCGATTTTTGGAATTTGAATTTTAGAAAGACAATCATCAAGATTCAATTCATGAAATGGATATTTTTGTGCAAGAGCAATAATTTTATTACGAGTAGGTTGGGTTATGTTGACCCATACTAGGTCCTTATTAGTTATTGTTTGAATATTAGAATCTTTTATCAAATCATTCTTATTCATTTTGATGTTTCCATAGAATAAAAATAAAATATGTTATAAAATAATTATTAGTTATAGACGAAAATTAAGTTTTTAATGTATATTCCTTGTATTCTTTTTATTGCTTACACATCTAAAATATGGTATATTTAATGCTAGCATATTTAAAATAAAATGATAATCCGGCGCCGTTATCTAAAGAAGAATTCACCTTCTTCATAATGTATATCTTTCATATTTATCTACCAGAGAATGGATAAAGTTCTCTGTTACAACACATATTTCTTTGGAAATATAGATTCTAAGTACAAACTATTGATTGGTTCAATACAGATCCATAACCAAGTTCATACGACTTTATGATATAGATGATTTAAGTTATTATTTTAATTTTATTTGTGATTATATTTTTCCTAACTGATATAATGTATATTCTAATGCTTAAATGATATTTTACCTATTTAAATTTATGTCATTAGAGATTGGCAAAATAAAAAAGATTCCAATAAAACTACATTTTACACTTATTATCGTTTTTTTTCTTATTTCTTGGACTCTAGCAAGTGGATTTATGCCAAGATATTTTCCTGATCTAGCCGACACACAATATTGGATAATGGGAATAATCGGAGCAATAGTATTGTTTGTTTCTGTATTACTTCATGAATTATCCCATTCTCTCTTATCAATTAGATATGGAATTCAAGTAAATCAGATAATCTTGTTTATTTTTGGTGGTGTCTCTGACATCAAAGAAGAGACAAAAGACTTTAGAAAGGAATTTAATATAGCAGTAGTTGGTCCTTTAACAAGCTATGCATTATCCGGATTATTTTGGATTCTTTTTATCACAATTTCTTATATAGGCGATACTATTCAGAAAAATGAAGGAGTAAATTATCTTATTCTCTTAGAAGGAATTTTACTATATAGTAGTATAATTAATCTGATTGTTGGAACCTTCAATTTGATTCCTGCATTTCCATTAGATGGAGGACGGATGCTACGAGCTGGTTTGACAAAATGGAAAAAAGATTTCGATCAATCTACTAGGATAGCCTCAAAAATAGGTATAGGGATATCATTTGGAATTATGGGACTTGGTTTCATCGCTATCCTTAAAGGTGCATTCTTAGGAGGATTTTGGTTATTCATAATTGGATGGTTTTTAAATAGTGGAGCACAGACCTACTTACAACAAAATGAATTATCTAGTAAGATCAAAGGAATAAAATTAAAAGAATTAATGAATCCAAATTTTATAGCAGTGAAACCAGATTTAAAAATATCTGATTTAATTACAAATTATTTTAACTTATATTGGAAAAGTGCATTTCCTGTTGTAAATGATAATAATCAGCTTGTAGGAATGATTACAACAGAAACCATATTTAAAAAAGATAGAAAAGAAGTTGAAAATAAAAAAGTAGAAGAATTAATGATTCCTTTATCAGAAGTAATAGTAATGAATGAAAATAAAGAAGCCAATGATGCTCTAATACAATTATTTAGAAAAGGTATGAGTAGAATATTTATTGTAGATAACGACTCTCGATTATTAGGTTTAGTAAGTAAAACAGATATAATTAATTTGGCTAAAGAAAGGGACGAATTTATGCAAACTACAAAGAAAATGAAGCATATTGATACTAGCTAAAAAATAAATAACCACTATATAGTTATTTAACATTATGGATAAAAATTGAATATAAATTATTAGAATTAAATATAAGCTAATGACATGTATGCAATATACTCTTATATTGTATTGGTTATGGATAAAGACTGTTCTGCAGAAAATGTTATAGTTTTTGCCTATTGACTTAGCATTAGTAATAGTTAGATATTAGTTTTAAGGATTAGAGATAAATTAATTGTCATTGTAACACATAGTTCAATCAATAAAAATAAAATTTATTTAAATTTATTCAAGTTCTATTCTTTTTTCTTGTTTTTCTAATTCTTTATCTATTACTAATTTTGTGAATGTATTTGTAAATTATTATTTAGACATATATAGCATACTTTTTAAAAAGATAGGTAATTTATTAAAAAATGATATTGATAAAATATAAAACAATGATAATAATTCCTATTGCAAACAAAGCAGACGCTATAATTGCAAGGATTCGTATTGGAATAGGAATGGAAATTAATCTAGGTATAAAAAAAAGAATTATTCCGATTATTAATAATGCAATTCCTACTATTAATGATGCCATTTAATTTTGTATAGGTTTGAAAGTTATTATGCCTTTAGAATATTATATATTACCAAATCTTTCAAATAATTCGATTTTTCTTAAAATGATTATTAATATCCCATTGTATCTCATTTTTATAACAATTTTTATGATTAATTCTTAAATTATGATTAAAAAAAATGAATCGTTATATACTTATTTAATAAAACCAAAGTATTGAGTTTTGAATCTATTAATCCAAAAATATTGGCATTAATATTTGGTGTTGCAGCAGTTGCAATAGTACTTGCCATAATGGGATCATCTGCTAAAGGTTTGTTTAGTTCAAGTATAACGGATGAAGCGATTGTAAAAATTAAGCAAGGACCAAACTGTATAGTAGAAGGTGCAGATGAAATCCCAAGAACGATAACAGATTGTACTTATAAAGTAAATGATACTATTCTTATAACCTACAAGGCACAGCAACCAGGAATCGAAAAACATGAAATTAAACAATAATAATAATAATAATGATAAAAAATTAATTTCTTTTTATGAATGATATCTATCAATAGTATTAAATCTCTATTTTACTTCTTCCCGGTTACTTCTTGAACTTCATAATATAATACTAAAGAAATCATATTTTCATTAAAATGGAATTATGATCCATAAACCCTCCCATTATACTCAGTTACAATATCTGATGTCAAATATTGGTTTAATACATGCGCTCTATATTTCTAGAATTTCTAATGCTGAAATAACGATTATTAACGTAATTGAAAAAGATGTGATGCACCAAGCATGCTTTTATCATTTACGAGGACAGAAGACAAGGGAGGATTACTAAAATCGAAAGAAGACCTTGTCGCTACCATGGAAGATGCGGTAAAAAAGATGTTAGAAAGTAAAATTAAGGAAATCAATAACCTTCAAACGCATTTATCATATAAGGTATTGGTAGGTAAACCTGCTGAAGAAATAATTAAATTTTCGGAAGAATCAGCTATAGACTTGATAGTTATGGCAAGTAGCAGAATATCATCAAGAATAAGAGTTATTGGAAGTACAGTTAGAAAGGTAGTTGATAGTACTATAATACCAGTATTAGTAATATATGAATAAATTATGTAATATCTAGAGCTTTATTTTCTCCTTGAGTAATAAGTTCTTTAATTGTATTAATTGAAAAATCAGCATTTTGTGTCGAATATGGTCTTACAATGTTTTCTCTACTGATTGTTTTGATCTTCAGGATTTTAGAACCAAATTCTCTATCAACAACTACCGTTCCCTTTGGATATGTTCCATTATTTCTTTATATATCAAGATCCTGTAACATACCATATCTTATATCAGAATACTAAATCAATTAAACTTTTATTTAAAATCCTATCACACAGTTAAATCATTTAACTTATATTAACCTAATAAATAAGACAATGATTCTATTCTTTCTTTCATTCAATTCCAAAAACTAGAGGAACAAAAATACTAGTTAATATTGTTACCATTATTATTGAAATAATGTCTAACGGAAGCCCTGCTCTTGCCATCTGTCTAGCAGTTATATGGCCACTTGAATAAACAATTGCATTAGGAGGAGTTCCTACTGGCATTATAAATCCATAACTTGCTGCTATTGCTACGGGGGCCATAAGAAATAAAGGATTTATTCCAATAGATGTTGCAAGTGAAGCTGCGATAGGAATTAGTATTGCAGCCGTAGCAGTATTACTTATCAATTCTGAAGGCACTATTGCCATTATCACGAATATAAGAATAATTACTATAAAGGGCATGCCGGAGACTATACTAAGATTTGACGCAATCCATTCATCTAAACCGGTAGATGTAAACCCGTGAGCAAGAGCTAATCCTCCTCCCATTAGAATAAGGACACCCCACGGAATTTTAATTGCAGTATTCCAATCTAATAAATTGCTGCTGCCGTTGCTTTTACTGGTTTCTGTAATATCATGATTTTTAATATTATTGTTGTTGTTATTACTATATTTAATGAGATTATTAGTATTATTATCATCGTAATCATAACCATCATAATCATCATCTTCATTCAAATCTTTTTTACTATTTTTGGAATATTTT
This sequence comes from Nitrososphaeraceae archaeon, assembly GCA_035253345.1. Taxonomy (GTDB): domain Archaea; phylum Thermoproteota; class Nitrososphaeria; order Nitrososphaerales; family Nitrososphaeraceae; genus TH1177. The sequence goes on along the minus strand of DATFCH010000033.1, from coordinate 2,885 downwards.
GACAAAGAGGAAGGTATCAAAAATAATGAAATAGCTGACGCAATGGCTATTGTAGAATCATTAATTGATGGTAAAAAGTCCTTCCATAACAAACCTCTAGTAATCCATGCAGTGATAGTAATTATAAAAATTATAGCTACTATTTTTTCGTCTCTACTAAGATTTCCTAGTTCCTTTAACTTCTTTGTGATAATGTCTTTTTCCCCAATAATATTGGATTTAATATCTGTAATTTTAGATCCAAATTTGATCATGTATAGCCATGCAACTACAAGTGAAATTCCACCAATAGGGAATCCTATTGATATCCATTGAGCAAAAGTTACCTCAGTTCCAGTTACATCAGTAGCTAAGGATGCAAAAATTGCGTTCGCTGGAGTACTTATCAATGTTGTAACACCACTAATACTTGCAGCGTATGCTATAGAAAGTAACAGACATCTTACAAATCTGTCTTGTTTATCTATGTTACCTAATAAAGAAATAACAGACAATGCAATAGGAAGCATGAGTATTGTAGTTGCAGTATTACTCATCCATGCTCCAAGAAGCCATGTCACTCCCATAAATGCAGCAACAATATATTTCGGATTAGTTCCAAATATTTTTAATATTGTAAATGCAAATCTTTTATGTAAGTTTGATTTTTCCAGACCTTTAGCTAATAGAAAACCACCAAGAAACAAGAAAATAATTTGATCTGCATAATTTGCTGAAGTCCCTTTGATATCCATAACATGGAAGAAAGGAAATATTACAAGAGGGAGCAATGCAGTTACATAAATGGGGATTGCTTCTGTTATCCACCATGTTGCCATCCATACTGTAGAAGCTAAAACGATTCTTGATTCAAAAGATAATTCAGTTAATTGTTGCAGTGGAAAAAAGGATACAAATAAAAATAGCAAAGGACCTAAAAATAATCCAATTCTTGCTGCAAGTCTCCCAGAAATCATTTATGATCTTGTAAAAGTTATATGGTAACAAAGTTAATAAAAGTGACAAACTAGCAAAATCGTATTATTTGAAATAATCTAACACTAATAAAATATTGTAGATCGGAATAAAAAATTGTCAAGTAACTATCATAACAATAATAAGAAGATTATATCCTTTTTTATATCATGTTATAAATAACAATAAATTGTTCTCTACATATACTTATTTTAAACTATATAGAGCTTTATTTTCTCCTTGAGTAATAAGTTCTTTAATTGTATTAATTGAAAAATCAGCATTTTGTGTCGAATATGGTTTTACAATGTTTTCTCTACTGATTGTTTTGATCTTCAGGATTTTAGAACCAAATCTCTAAACCAAGATTTTATGTTCCATTTCAATATAATTTAAAATGTCTTTATTGACATTTGAATTATCTTGATCCTTAATAATATCGTATAATGTTTCGATTAATTGAATATGTCTAGTTACAAGTCTAGACATTTTTCTAAGACTTTTATACTTATCAGTAAACATTATATCTTTGGCTCTTGATTGGACTTCCGTCATGTTTGAGGGAAGCTTATCTATCTTTTTAGGATAGTTTTCGACAATGAAAATATTTTTATCATTGCTAGGAGAAGCTACCAAAACCTCCCGTATTGGGGTATTACTTAACAATGAGCCATCCCAGGCAAATACGCCATCATTAACCTCTATCCAAGGAAAACCATATTGAGGATATCCTATTGTGGCTAAGAGATGTTTCATTTGTATTTGCATTCTATAACTATCAAATATTATTGGTTCTGCATTAAGCACATCAACAGAAGTAATTATAAGACGTGGAGTATTGATACGATCTTTATCTTCATAATTATCATTTTTAGCATTACTATTGTTTTGTTTTATAACTGGAGATAATTTTTTAAAATCTATATATTTTTCTAAAGTTTTTGTTAACGGAGTATTGTCATAGACATACGTCCAGTGTGATGGTAATATATTTAATTCATTCGAATTTTTATATGGAGATACATTCCAGTAGTCAAACCATCTAGGAATAAAGAATTTTGGCACACCAAAAATTGCTGCATTTAAAGAAGCTAAAGATGATCTTTTCCAATTTAAATGATAATTTTTATGATTATACTCATAAGAATAAAAATCAGGTATTATGTTATGACTACTTTCTGCGATTTCTATCCAAAAATCTTAAGTCTTTTGCAGGATTATCATTCTTACTTCCAGCAATAATTGCTCCGTTAATAGCACCTATTGAAGTTCCCGAAATTATATCAAATTTAATATTTTTTTTTACAAATCCCTTGAAAACACCACATGCAAAAGCACCTAATGATCCCCCACCTTGTAAAATTAAGACATTTTCAATAACTTTTTTATGAGCATGTTGATACATTCTTTTCTAACTTATATAGTAAAAAATGTAATTTTGCTCTTTCGAAACTATACCATAAAATGATCCTTTTTTATTTTGTAGCATGTTAATTTTGGTATGTGAGAATTAATAAAAATACATCTCAAAAGTTACAGTGAGAATAATTCAACCGACAAGGTTACAGATCCAAATTGAGGTTCTCTTATATAATTAAGATAACTCTTAATTATATTTATAGAATCTTTGTATCAGTTCTATTGATTCGATAGATGTGTCTAAATTTTTAGTAATAGTTTAATTTTACATTAAATAGCTTCTCTTAACTAAAAGTATTTCATTTTGGTTATCTTATATTGTTACCGTAATGTTAATACCTTATATTTTTAGGACATAAGCAACTGATAACTCCAAAAAACTTACTGCAACTGCTATCTTAAATATCATTTTCAATGGGTAGACATAGAAAAGAACGTATACATATGGATAAAATTATATCATTATTCTAATTGTTGAATATAATTATTTATTCTAAAAAAATTTAATATTA
>DATFCH010000032.1:0-4506 GCA_035253345.1 Nitrososphaeraceae archaeon | reverse complement strand
TTGATGATTATTATCCATGTAATAGTAAAAGGAGAGATTGTAATAATAGCCATGTGTATAACTGGGTAGAACTATTTGTATCAATGTATAATAATATTATAGTTGCAAAGATTAATCCTATTCTAATAATAAAGGAGATGACGGTATTCTCTTAAGTTAACACAGCCAGTAACACACTAAATAATTTTCAATTAGAGGATTCAAATATGGTACCTAATACTCAATATCCCAATGCACAAGTTAGTTTATTCCTATACAAATTCAAATAACGAAAATATTATGCAATTGGATTTTGTAATAATAAATAACAATCAATTATATCTGCTCTCTTTCATTTCAAATCCTTCCGAATATTACAATTACATACCAACAGTGGATAAAATGATTGGTTCAATAAACAAATATTTTAACTAAATGTCTTTAACAAAATTTTCTTCTGGTTTGGTAAAACCAGTATCAGAAAATGCCAAACCTCTTGGAAAAGAAGATGCAAATATAACAATTATTGAATTTGCGGACTATAGATGTCCATTTTGTCAGAAATTGGAAATAGAAACCTTTGATAAAGTAGTGAATAACTTTATCAATCCTGGAAAAGCAAAATACATCTTTAAGGATTTTGTGGTAAATGATCGTGACGAGTATAAAGGATCGATGCAAGCTGCTGTAGCATCTCATTGTGCTGCTGATCAAGGTAAATACTGGGAATATTCAAAAGAAATTTATAAAAACTTCAAACCAGAACCACAGCATTGGGTAACCTTGGATTCTATTACAACCTTTGCTAATAACGTACAAATTCCTGATGTTGAAACATTCAAGAGTTGTGTAGAATTTAACAAATACCAAAATCAAATAGAAGAAAATAGAATGTTGGCAAAACATTTAGGTATAACCGGAACCCGATCATTTATTATATTGAAAAATGATAAGATAGAAAATATTCTTCCCGGTGCCTTATCTTATGAGGTATTTGAAAAAACTCTAAAAGATATAGAATCAAAGTAAAATATTGATTCAAAAATGCTTCTTGAAAAATACAAATATTTTTTTATTGTATTTGCCAACTATATCAAATTTATTAAATTACATTTAATATCAAAATATTAAACCTAAAAAAAGATTTTATGAGGGTTGAATTTTGATTCCATTTAATTCTTTTATTGCTTGGGGAATTTGTTCTTTGGTTTCATTTCCATAAATTATTAACAGACGATCGTTATCATTAGGCACATAATTAGAAATTGAATCAATAGGATTTCCATTTACAAATGTTCTTAGTTTATTATCATTATTATTACAATATTCTGTACCATTGGTAATTTTGAGACACTTTTTTTCCTCTATATCCATTTTAACACTTTTTAGAAATTCAGCGAAAGTAACATTCGTTGCATGACTATGTAAAGTAGTTCCATCTCCATTCTCTACATGCATATAATCAGATTGTACCTGATATTGTGGTTGACTAAAATCGATATTTTCGCCATTTACTTTAACTAAAAAGGCCCCATGTGTATGTGCGGAACCTAGAGGTCCAACTCCCGAAGAGGGAAGATTGGGAGAATAAAGGGATATTGAAATCACAGCAATAATAGCAATCAAAGCGACAATAGGAAGAATAACTGTTTTTAAATTTTTACTTCTTTTTTTTCTAGTTACATCGATAAAACTCTTTTTTTTTGTAACATCACTTTTTTCTTTTTTGTCTTTTTTATTTTTATTAGACATTTACATTTATTTTTTAAAAACGATGGTTTAATATAGTGTTTTCGGACTCTTGCTATTACAAATTAAAAAGTAATTCTGATTATTTAAAATTTGTATTAAAATATCCTTCTAGTGATGTTGAATATCCTTTTCATTTTACTTTTATTAACTGTATCAAACTAGAATATATTCCTTTTTGAGGTAATAACATTGAAATAAACTATTGTTGCTCGATAATAATACCATTTTATACAAAGAGTGTCAAAAGACATTTAAGTTAAAGTTTAAAAAAATATATTAAATTATATTGTTATTATAAAAAAATGCCTTTTATTAAAAGTCATTATTTTATTATTATCAACAACTTTGTTAATAATAACGTTTTATTAGGGCTATTCCTTACAGAATTATTCTAACAATTTAGCATATCCTCATTTTTTTTGTATACTTAATTCAGAACTTGTAAAAAAAGAGGATTATCAAATAGATTTCTTCCGTATTTCTGAAACCCAAATGTAAACGATAATAGTATACTATTAAATTTGAATCTTCAACAAAATAAAATGATGTAATACTTACCCATCATTGATAATAATTGACAACAAGAAAAAGATAGTTTATCAGGTACCGTACAAATTTTATGTATTTGCTGCTATTAATTATCCCTATATTTTTAAGAATGATGGTGAATATTCATTATCTCTTCTTACTAAAATAGATGGAGATAAAAAATACGAAGATAGTCCTCTTATTGCTACTATTGATTTAGATACAGATAAAAAATACGGGAAAATAGACAAAGATAATAATATTTTCTAAATTATTAAATTTGTGTCAAAAACGGTTCACAACCTTCGCATTCGTATCGAAAACAGCAATAAGTCTCTATCTGATTTTTGAATTTGTATTAATACTTTCTTTTCACAATAAATTATATTTTTACCAATCGCAAACTTATTATATTGTGTTTCCGAAACCCGTTATAATTTGAAATTGAAGTGTTCTAAGCTTGATTGTAATTTATTGACCTCATTTAGTTGATAGAACGAATAGAGATATATTTTGTTAAATGTGATTTATTTAAAAAGTAAAGTTAGAAAAAATAATAAATAGAGCATCGTTTGTTTTTCTTTTTGTAATAATTATGTTAATTAAATCCTTAAACAATTAATTTTAATAGATAGAATTGTCATTTCAAAAATATAATAGATTATGGTTATTAATATTATTATTTACCATATTATCTTTTATGGCTAATTTTTCAAATTTCAATTTTGTAAATTCTTCAAAATTAAAACAAACAATTGCTAATAACAATAGTAATTATTCTTCGTCATGTGTAATTTCTATAATGGTATGTCTTAATGATATATATCCTAATATACTTACACAATCAAAAAAAGAAATGGAAAATCTACAAATAGATCATATACTAGGACAAGTTAACTCAACAAAACTTAAAGAGTATGTAGATTTACTATCCTCTTTCCCTACCAGACATACTAAATCACATTATATGGACAATGTTGCAAATTGGCTTAAAAATAAGTTTGAAAATGTATGTGAAGGTAGTGTATTTTTTCATAATTATACTCAAAGTGATCAAAATAAAACATATCATTTAAAAAATGTTGTTTGTATGACAAGTGATATCAATAATAGTACGAATAATAATAATAATAATAATAATAATAATACCATCAAACAGAATCTATCATCTTATTCTCATCATAATAATACTATCATCATTGGAGCACATTATGATAATAGAGCAAAGAACTTTAACAATACTTATGCTAGAGCACCTGGAGCTGATGATAATGCTAGTGGAGTCTCTGCAGTACTCGAACTTTCACGGATTCTTTCTCATCTAGATTTAAAATACAATCTGCAATTTGTATTTTTTTCAGGAGAAGAACAAGGTTTTTGGGGTTCAAAGAATTATGTGAAATATTTAGACAATAACAATAGGACAAAAAATATAGATTTGTATATCAACTTTGATATGGTTGGTCATCCTCCTTCTAACGAGTCAAATAAAGTTGATTTAGAATATGATGTGGGGAATAAATTTGAAACAAATGACAAGTACTCAAAAACAATTGCATTATTCATAAAACAGATAGCTTCTAAATATACTAATCTAAATGCTACATTATCTAAATTTGGAGGAAGCGATTTTATTCCTTTCGAAGCATCAAATATGACAGCCATTGGAATACATGATGAAGGTTCAGATAAAAATTTAAACTATCACAATTCTACCGATCTTCCAAATACGTTAAATATAAGATATTTAACCTTAGTAACTAAGATGACGCTTGCATCAATTTTAGAATTATGCAACGTATTAATTCAATGTAGATAATCTTGTTAATAAAGAAATTACTTAAATATTAAAGATATGGTTTGTGAATAATTTTCATTTGCTAATGAGAGTCATCAATAATAAAATTTTTTATTAAAATACAAGTTACCATTATTATCATCTTTTTTTGTATTAAATTAAACTTATTATATTAATCATATTCAATATAAAATATATCAATCGCATAAATCGACGTAGATTGTCAAAATCTCAATAAAAAATAATTTATTTCTTCTGAACTACAAAATTGTGTCAAAATCAGTTGTTAAAACATTTGAATCAATTTATTAGCACTTTGATAAATTTAATTATAAAGTAAAAGAATAAATAATAAAAAAATATATTATATATCAAAGGTAATGCTGCATATGCTTTATATGCTGTTATTATTTTGATTTTTCTTCTGAATTTAAAATGTCATTTAGATG
>DATFCH010000031.1:0-9983 GCA_035253345.1 Nitrososphaeraceae archaeon | reverse complement strand
CAGAAATATTTGAAATTATTAATATATTTAATAATATTATTGTTTTGATATCTATTTTTTTCATACATTTTAATAGTAAAAATATATTAAATAGGTTAATGACAGCAATTAAACATCAAAATATAATTATTAAATTATTATTACAATGTTGAAAGAATTTTTTTACATTGACTATTTTTAGTTGATAAATAGACATCATCATTATAAAGAAATAATTTATAGGATAGTCAATACTAAATTACCTATTTGTTCTGTGTCAAAAACAATTTACGCATCTCAAGCCATTAAGCTAACGGACAAAATTAGTTAAAATATCAGATATAACTGAATTACAGCTAGCGAAATATACTATTTATATTATCTAATTCATTTCATATACTTTAGAATAATAAATCAATATTTTTTGTTGTTTATATCTTTTCTCTAGTTTTTTCTTAAATTTTTTTAAAAAATTTAAATGCTTATTATCATGTTCACATAATATCCAATAAATAAAATTTGTATCTTTGTACTTTATTCCAGTAGTTGGATCCTTCCATTCTCCTAATTGGGATGAAGGGTCTTCAATAAAACTACCAAATTGTTTACTTAAATCATCATTAGTTTTAAGATGAATTGCTGGATCAATTTTTTTGCCATCATTATAAAATTTTGGTATTATGATCTCTATTTTTAATTTTTTACTTGCCAAATAATAATTTTATTTTTTATTTTATTTTATTTATCAATTATATCAGTAAATATTTTTTTAGAACGAATAATATGTCATTTAATGATTGTCATGGATTTAAACCTAGTCCTGTAAATCCTTGCTCGATCGATAGACAGCTAAAATTTTGGTATTTGCCAAAAAATTCTATATTGAGTTTGGTTTGTAAAATTCTTTTGTAAAGCATTTTTTAGCACATCGACATACTTTTAATGAGGCATAGAAGATCTGGTATTTTATTTACATTATAGAGAAACATATACACTTGAGACTTATAATAAAAATTTTGAATCGAAGGTATAGTTAAGCAAAAAATAGATAGATCGAATGGATATATACACACACATGAATGTTTGAGATATACAGACTTTTATCATTATTTTCCTGCCTTATTGTCATTGTCATTTAAGGTTTTAATACAATTTTCATTATCTCTTCTTTTTTATCAAAATTTTGATATCCATTTGGCGCATCATTAAGATTCATAGTATGACTTATTACTTTGGTTGGATCTATTCGCTTAGTTTCAATAAGATGAAGTAATTGTTCGTTGTATTTTTTTACTGGACATTGTCCCATATGAATTTGAATGTTACGATTAAATAACAATCCTAGAGGGAATTGGTCATAACCAGATCCATATACTCCAGGTATTGATATTGTTGAATTTTTTTTTGCAATTTGCGTCATCCAAGTGAATACTTGTAACGGATTAACTGGGTTATATGCAGGATTAGAGACTGAAGAATGGTCATGATGATGATGATTTGGATTACCTGCAAAATGTCCTACGGCTTCATATCCTACAGCATCTATACAGATCGCCCCTTTTCCATTTGTTTCTTTTTTGATTATATCAACTGGGTCTTCATCATCAAAGTTAATAGTTTCAGCTCCTAAATCTTTTGTCTTATCTAAACGCATAGGCCAATGATCAATTGAAAAGACTCGAGCAGCACCTCTTAAAAAAGAACTCATAACTGCAAAGAAACCAACTGGTCCTGCCCCAAATACTGCAACATCGTCTCCAGGTTGTACATTAGCAATATCTGCCGCAAAATATCCAGTTGGTAGTATATCACTTAAAAATAATACTTGTTCATCAGTTTGGATACTGTCAGGAACTTTCAAAGAGGCTCCAGCATTTGCAAATGGTACACGTACATATTCTGCTTGACCTCCGTCATATCCACCTAAGAGTTGAGTATATCCATATGCTGCTCCGATATCTTTTGTTTTAGGATTAGCTCTATCACATTGAGACCACATATTATTATTACAGTACCAACATCGACCACAACAAATGTTAAATGGAATTACCACTCTATCGCCGACTTGAACATTATCTACTCCTGGCCCAGTTTCTTCTATTACACCCATAAATTCATGCCCTATTGTTTGACCTGGTTGCATCCCAAGAACAGTTCCATGATAAAGATGAAGATCAGAACCACAAATAGCAGTTGAGGTTATTCGTAATATTGCATCCTCTGGATGTTGTATTGTGGGCTGTGGTTTATCATCTATACGAACATCTCTTGGTCCATGATATACTAGTGCTTTCATAATGTTCACCTATGCTTTGCTATAGTGAGAAAGGAGGAGCATTAGCAACAACTGATGATTGTATCTTTGGCCATAGCTGAGCAAGCATAGCAGGGGAATGAGTTTTTATCCAATCTACTTGTTCTTGTTCCTCATTCATATTTTTAGATAATGGGACTATGGCATCAGAATAGATACCACCTGCTATCTGACATTGTTGTATTAGCATAAGATAACAACATACTTCCGCATTCTCTACAATCATATCTTCTTCGGCTCTCTTTAACTCGTATTCTTGTTTAGTCATAGTTTTATCCATAATATCTTTCATGGATGATGGGTAGGAAGGTAATGGTAATCCTAGTTTTTCTTGCGTTGGCTGGCCACCAAGTTTTGTCACCAGTTGTTCTAATCTTTTTTGATGTTCCTGACTCTCTTGTAAATGATGTTCTAATTGTTGTTTAACATCTGGTATACTAACTTCTCCAATTCGTATCTGTAACCTTTCTACTCCTGCATTCTCCATCGCAAGAGCTGCGTTTAATTGCAAAATGAATTTTTGATTCATTAAATCTAAAGTTGGGTTTGACATAGCCTTGTGTGTAGACTATTTTATATAACAATTGGAGACAATTATAATGTTATAGTAGTAAAATTACCTGATAAATCATCTTAAATTGCATTATAAAAATGGTTATTTAAATCATCTTAAATTATATACCAATTCTAAAGAAATGAATATACAGAGCCCAGTTAATTAAACAATTAGATTTAAACTGTAAACATCTATTCTAACTTGTATGTTTTAAGATAAGAAATAGAATTCCATTATTGTAGCTATAGTTATATGTTATTTTTATTTATATTATCATAGTATTATTATACATAACACTAGATGTTAACTATTTTTAAGATGAAAAAAGGTTATGTTCCTATTTAGAACTAGGTCAATAGATTTGCAGAATATCCAATTTAGAACAAAAATAATCTCCTTTATATTTATAAAAGTAATACAATTGGAAGGATCATCATCATCATTATCTATGTACTTTTACAGTTCTCTTATTTACGTTAGATCATATATAAAAAATCTCCGATCAATATGGTCTTGTAATATCAGATTTTTAAATTCACAATAATGGAAAGTAACAATTATAATTTAGATTAATAATTTTCAACCAAATCTACGTTCCATTGATGGTTGTCTCTACAATTGTAGAATATCATAAACAAAATTTAAATTTATTAATAAATCGATTTTTATAGACTGACTATTGAAATTTAGTAAGGAAGATTCAAAAAATGTGTACATTAATTATACATATATAAAAAATAACATTAAATGTAACCAGATCCACTAATACTATTAAACTATCCTATATTTGGTAAAATAAAAAAATATTATGGCGAATTGTATTTAATTATTTTTACTTCCCTAAATTCTCTAATCCTTTTCCTAAACTTCCAATTACGTCCTTTGCGCCTTCAGTTATCTTGGAGCCAATTTGGCTAGCATTACCTTGAATTGCTTCACCAGTCTGATTTAATTTTTCATCTGTATTTGTTGTAGTTTGAGTTGTTGAGTTGGCATTTGCATCATTCATAGATTGATTCATACTTGTTGCTTGTGCAAATGCTGAGTTAGTTACTGAAGATAACACAAAAGTAGTTGCTAGAAATATTGCTGTTATTGCTATTGATGTGTTAATCATTCTCATCAATCAATCAACAACTCTTTCTTTGGCTTTTTCTGCTTCATATTCTGCACCGGTATCTCTATCTGGATCTTCTATTTTCTTGCCTAGTGCTTTAGCACCTGCTTTTATTTTATCGTCTAGACCAACATCTTCGTCTGTTTCTATTTTAATATCTTTATCTTCGTTCATTGTAATTGTGTATACTTTATTGTTTATATAGGATTAGATGCAGAAAGCCATTTTATAGAGTCATATTGATTTAAGAATTCACACAGTATTAGATTAGGAATGCATAAAATTGATAAAACTAAATCCGAATTCAATTTTACTGCTTCTGTCTACCTATAATGAAATTTGATACGATATATACTATTTCCATTCGTTAATAAGCTTAGGTTTAACTACGTTGATGAATATTTTGTAATGAGGTTTATCTTCCTTGACTAAAATTGATACCACAGCTATAGCACCAACAAATCAAAAGTTATAATTATAATTAGATATTCTATTATTATTATTATTACAATTCTTCTCTAATTAAAATGCTAACTAGATAACGAGAATGCCTTAAGTAATTTTTTAATTTATGTATAAAAAAATTATTAAAGGTTTTATATAATAATGTTCACAAATTAATAACTAAATGCCATAGCCCGAATCAACAATTCTTATTGGTGAGTAGATAGATAGAGAGATTCAGGCTTTGACATGTGCAATTTTTGTTCCTATATAGATGTGCTGTCAATACCTAGAGACTATAATATTTATGAACTCTGAAACTATTTTTTAGTAAATTAAAATCTAAAATTAGATAATAAATGAGTCATAGTCTTTTTTTGACTGTTTTAACCAAATATAGAAATTAATAAATTAAATTAATTATAGATCAATAAAAAAGAAATTATTCCCTTTTATATTTTTCTACCTCGTCTTTCGTTACATTAAAATAGACAGTACTACCATCAAATCTTACTAATATATTCTTGGGTATCCAGAATACATCTTTATCAACAGTGCCTTTTTGAGTTACTATGTATTCTTGAGTAACGTTTTGAACTTCACCAAAATTGGTATCGTCTCCAAGTCCTCTCGCTTCTTTTTTTATAATATCTTCAGGATTAAAGAAATTTGTATTTGGAACGCTAGTAGACATATTTTTATTAGTTAAACATTTAATATAAAAGTTCTAGACTTAGTTTTATCCATCCATCATTTTAGTATTCCAATTCTGTTGGTATTACAATAGTAATATCATATAAAAAACATAAAATTCTAACATGAATAAAAATGGTAATGGTAATTCTGTCAATTATCTCAAAAAACAAAATAATACATACAAAAATAATGATTTTGAACTAACAACATCGGGATATTCTGAAACAATATGGTATGATCAGATACCAAAACCTTTAAAATTTGATAAATTGAAGCAAAATATATCCTCAGCGGAATCAATTGATATAGCTATTGTAGGTGGAGGAATTGCTGGGTTGTCGACTGCATATTTACTTTCAAAATCAGGACAAAAAGTCATTCTTTTTGAAGATGGTTACGTATGTAGTGGTGAGACAGGTCGAACTACCGCTCATATCACTCATGCTTTAGATGACAGATACTATACTCTAGAGGAATTACATGGAAATGAAGGAGCACATCTAGCAGCAGAAAGTCACACTGCAGCTATAAATATGATAGAATCAATAGTACAGGAAGAAAAGATTGATTGTGATTTTGAAAGAATAGATGGCTTTTTATTTCTAGATTCTTCTGATAGTAAAGAGTCACTAGATAAAGAACTTGGAGCAACACATCGGGCTGGTATAACAGGTACTAAAATAATTTCAAAAGTACCAAATTTATCATTTGATACCGGTCCTTGCATATTATTCCCTAATCAAGCTCAATTTCATCCATTAAAATACCTCCAAGCCCTATCAAAATCAATTGTACGTAATGGAGGCAAGATATTTACTGAAACTCATATTCAGGATGTTCAACCATCACTAAATCAAGTAAAAACTTCTGATGGGTATACAGTTTTTGCAAAAAATATAGTAATAGCTACTAACGCACCTATCGTTGATAAAGTAAGCAAAATTTATGATAAACAACAGGCTTATAGAACTTATGTTATTGGAGCAAGAATCAAAAAGAACAAAATTCCTCTAGCACTTTATTGGGATACGGGAAATAAAAATTCAGAAAATACGGTTGCACCATATCATTATGTTAGAATCCAACGTAACAGAGAAAATAATTCCGAGTATGATGTATTAATTGTAGGAGGAGAGGACCATTTAACAGGTAATATAACAAATGATAGAGACTTACAACAAAGATATAGCAATTTGGAATCTTGGACAAGAAGTCGATTTCCTGTAGAGGACATAGAGTTTCGATGGTCTGGTCAAGTCCTAGAACCAAAGGATGGAATAGCATTTATAGGTTACAATCCTGGTGATGAGGAGGAGAAAAAAAATATTTTTATTGCTACAGGGGATTCAGGAAATGGAATTACACATGGAACTATTGCCGGCATTATCTTGACAGATTTAATTCTTGGAAAAAATAATCAATGGATTTCTCTTTATAATCCTTCACGAATTCCGAAAGAAAAATCTAACAATTCCGGAAGCTCTGAAAATGAAAATAAAAATGAAAATGAAAATGAAAATAAAAATAAAAAGAAACAGGAAAGTAATAACAATAAAAAGGAATTATCAACATCATCATTATCACAAAATAAAGACACTAAAATAAAAATGACATCTATTCAGGATTTAGATATTGAACAAGGAATAGTGCAGGAAGTACATAAAATCGCAGCATATAAAGATTCGAATAATCAAATACATGAGTATTCTGCTGTATGTACACATTTAGGTTGTACTGTAGTTTGGAACAATTTAGAAAAATCTTTTGATTGTCCTTGTCATGGTTCTCGTTTTTCTGCTATTACTGGAAAAGTGATAAACGGACCAGCAAACAGTGAATTGGAGAATAAGAAAAAAACTAAATTGTAAAACCAGAATGATTAAAATAAAAGATAGTATTATTTGTTGATGATGTCAGAAATAAAACCAGATGAAACAAAATGCAAAGAGTGTGGAAAATTGTTTGATACTACCGAAGGATTAGAACAACACTATGAAGTAGAACATAAATGGACAAATAATAAAATTTAAGAATATACTAAATTAAAAAGAATAGAGTTAAATTAAATTTTAACTCTTTTTGAGGTAATACAGAATATACATTATTTACCTTCAAATTCCTGATGGATTCGTAAATCCTCCCTTGTAAAAAATGGTTTACCACATTTATTACACGTATATTCTCTCATAGAGTCACTTGATAATGGATCTTTTTCTTTAACATCTGATATTTTTTGTGGACTAGAAAGTGGATTAACATTAAGCTTATCGGGAGTTTTAGTATTGTGAGCAGAGTTTTTTGCTGGAATATTGCTTTCTAGGATATTTTTTATTTGTGTAATGTCTCTATATTCTAGTGTATCAGATAATGTATAAAATAAGGCAATTGTAGTTGAATCATTTGTAGAATTTTTAATATGATTAATTATTTTGTTTTTAAAAGTTGGAAAATTGATATTTTTTATTAAGTTTAAGCTTGAATTTAAAAAGTCTTTATTATTGATAGCTTTCTCCATTGCTTCGTTTAAAAGGTTACTGTCAAATTCTGAAGTGTGATGACTTGAATATATTTTATTAACATCGTCAGAAGTGTTCCTATAATTATTATTATTTAGTATCAATAATTATTATTTACAAACAATTCTAATAATAGTTTCAACCTTAAATATTTTAATATTTAGCAGAATAACATGTTAAACAGGAGAATAGATTTGATTTCATTCACTATATTAATTAACAGTTAACAAAGCTTCCGAAGAATAGAATGAAAACAATAAAGATGTAATGCAGATATACTATTCTCCGGAAGATTGTGTTCTCCTAATCTTTAGTACTAAAAACAAGCCTTAATTGTTTATAATAATTGGAGACAAATTAATGGTCATTGCTGTAATCTTTTATGGTATTTTAACAATACAGACATTATCAAAGATCATATATAGAATATTTCTTCCTTTGTTTCTATCGAAAGGATGTTTTCACTAGTTACTTTAACATTTGATAAAATAGTTCTTTATTTAGTTGTTCATTTAATCGAGGCGTAACTTCTCATTTTTTAATTTCTCTTTGATATTTTCCTTTATATTCGTTTTTTAGCAAAATTAAATGACATAATTAGTAGAATACACGAAAGAGAGGATGACTATATAAAATAATAGTATTAATTCACTAAATCATTTTCCATTTTCCAGTTTTACCACAATTACTACATTTTGTTTTTTTCAAGTAATCATCAATTGATTGATTAGGTTCAGGAGTGACAATTTCTCCTTTTCCACAATTTGAGCATTTCATTCTATTAATATACATATATTGTTAATAGTCTACATAACATAAAAAAATTAGATATCAATTCAATAACTTTTTTTATAAAATCATTTGTTGATTTCTAGTAATGGTATTAAGTTTTGTTTTATTTCTTCCAGCTTTACCTTCATTTATTCTAGTATAAGAGAAGAAGATTTGCAATATAGTATGTATTTAATAATTATTGAAAATATAAACAAGAATAGATTCAAAATAATATTATTAATATTATTCATAATGACAATGAATATGTCAATGCTATAATCTAACGTTCTTTATTCGGATATTGCTATAACAATTAATTTGTCCTCAATTATTAAATAATATCATTAGCATATTTGAATAATCTTATATCAATAGATAGGACCTTTAAACAAAAATATATCCGAAGCACCCGGGGTTCTATTTGTGTAGTCTGTTTAATACTATATAAAAAAATTTAAAATAGGTAGTTTATCTTAAACTAATAAGTATTATTAATCAAATTGGATTTTACACAGAATAGCATCTCAGATTATGATTCTTATCAATCTATAGATAAAGACTATTTTGCTATAAATTATCTCCAATTATTATGTAATATTAACATTAAAATTTTGTACCGGGATTAAGACAAAACCATTGCATTCATAGCCTTCTAAAGGTTAGTGTGACTCCTATAGAGGGCTATGGAACGATTAATTATAAATTATCTATAATTGCTAAATATTTTATTTTATTTATTTAATTAGCATACAAGCACATATGTCTAAGCTGTAGTCTCCTACCGTTTGCTCCTTTGTATTGGAGATTATAGCTTGATTGGTACAATCCTATATATTTCAAAAAATATGATATCATATCACATCTAACTCTCTACGTAAAAGATAGATCAGACACTAAAACAATCTCTAGACAATTGTCTTAAATATATTCATATTGCATTGTATGTTATAGCAAATAATGTTCAAGTTAGTAATATGTATGATAACAAAAGATAAAATCCATTAATATTATCCTGTATTAAAAAATTTTCTCAATTAAATCGATAAATAGTATATAACATTAAGTAATACAATGACAATCGATAGTGATAAAGATGTAAAAATTGAAACAGACGAAGATGTTGGTCTAGACGATAAAATAAAAGCAGGTGCTAAAGCATTAGGCAAGAAAATCGAAGATCCAGATAGAGATACCGGTGCAGAATACGAAGCAGAAAAAGCCAAAGAAAGAGTAGTAGACTGACAAACAAAACCAAAATCAAATAAAATCGACTATTTAATTCGATAATGAAAATATTTATTTTTTATTTCATTGACGAATTAATTTATTTTACTTTTTTACAATAAGAAAGTAAGTTATATACAATACTATATTATACAATATTAAAATAAAGAATAATTGATTTTGCAAATAATCTATCTCCAATCTTTATGTAACATATAAACACAATTGTATAAATCAGACCATGTCTGTATCATTAATTTCGCATTAGCAACATTCTCATTGCAAGCGGCATATTCAAAAATTTATATTAATCATTAAATACTATTTTATAGAAGATATTTAATCTAAAAATATAGGACAAAT